>VGTH01000016.1 GCA_016874755.1 Deltaproteobacteria bacterium
CACAGCTTGTCGGAAAAGTAGCGCGCGGGACGAAGTATGACAATGGCAAAGAGATGAGGGTCGCCGCCTAGTATCTTTTTACACACCTATTGACAACGGCTCCGAATCGGCGGTGCCCTGGTACCAGTCCTCGCCCATGCGCATCTGCGCCGGCACCGCAGTGATAAAGTGCTCGCCCAAGAAATCGCTGGTGCGCCAGCCGCGCTCGACATGTTCGAGCAGCGACTGTGCCTTGAACTGCGTCATCACATAGATCGATAATATTCCGGAGTTGACGAAGTTCGACAAAACAAAATCGATGATGCGGTAGCGCCCACCGAAGGGCACGGCCGGCTTGGCGCGGTGCTCGGTTAACGGAAATAGCCGCTCGCCGCGACCGCCGGCGAGGATAATGCCAAGGACAGGAATCATTCGTAGTTAGCGAACGAGATCCTGGTACAGGCTGCTGTAGAGGGCTGCGGAGCGATCCCAAGAATTGTCGATTTTCATGGCGCGCCGCATCAAGGCCGTCCAGGCTCGTGTGTCGCCAAATAAATGCAAAGCGCGTTCCACCGTGTTGTAGAGCGCGTCGGCTTCGTAGGGCAGAAAGGAAAACCCGGTGCCGCTAAGGTTTTTTTCATCGAAGTTTGCCACGGAATCGTTGAGCCCACCCACCGCGCGCACGATCGGAATCGTGCCGTAGCGCAGGCTGAACATCTGATTCAGCCCGCAGGGCTCATAGAGCGAGGGCATCAGAAAAATATCCGCGCCGGCTTCGATACGATGCGCCAATTTTTCGTCAAACCCGATACGGATCGCGACCTTATCCGGATAGAGTTTGGCCGCAAGGCCGAAAAATTTGACGAAGCGAGCTTCGCCGGTGCCCAGCAAAACAAACTGCACGGGCCAATTCATCAGCTTGGGCCAGATCGCCTCAACCAGATCAAAGCCCTTTTGCGCGGTGAGCCGCGACACCACCCCGATCAAAGGCACTTCGGCCCGTTCCGGCAAGCCGTAGAGCTGTTGTAATTCCTGCTTGCAACGTGCCTTGCCCGCCAATTCGTTGACATCGTAACGGGCCGCTATGACAGGGTCGTTCTGCGGGTTCCATTCGTCGTAGTCGATGCCGTTCATGATGCCGACCACGTCAGCGGCACGCTCGCGCAGCACGCCGTCCAAGCCGAACCCTTGCTCGGGCGTCATGATTTCTCGCCCATAGGTAGGACTGACCGTGGTGATCTTGTGACTGGAAACCAGCGCGCTCTTGAGAAAGTTGATCTTGCCGTGGAACTCTAGGTGCTTCGGGTTGAACCAGCTCCGGTCGCAATCGAGCAGCGGCCAGAGCGAACCATTGAACAGTCCTTGAAATCCGAGATTGTGCACGGTGAAGACGGTCTTAACCTGCACCAGCTCCGGATAGCGCTCGGGCTGAGCGCACAGAAAAAATATAGCCAGCGCGGTTTGCCAGTCATGCGCGTGCAGGATGTCAGGCGGATTGTGACGCGCGATCTCGAGTGCCGCGCGGCAGAAAAAGACGAAGCGTTCAGCGTTGTCGGGATAGTCCCCTGCCGGCGTGCCATAGAGAAACTCGCGGTCGAAGTAGCGGTCGGCGCGGACAAAATGCACCGGCAGGTTTTTGCCTATGGTGGCCTTGTGCACGGAAAACTCTTGCGCCACCCCGCCCAGCGAAGCCGCAGCCGAAGCGCCTTCGAGAGCGTGACTGCCGGCCAACGCTGGGCGATACGCTGGCATGATCAAACTCACCTGATGACCCAGGCGCTCCAGGGCAACCGGCAACGTGCCAATCACGTCGGCCAGCCCGCCGGTCTTGGCGAAGGGCGAGGCTTCAGAGGCGAGGAAAGCGATGCGCATCGACTGGTTTCTGGTTTCGAGTTTTGGGTTCCGCGTTTCCGGTTGTCGCTCGCTGGAGTGGACCTGACCCGGTTAAATCATGACTGGTGTGTGAAAAACAATATCGCCAGAGGCGGCAGGGAAAGCTTTAGGGAATGAGAGCGGCCGTGATGCGGCACCGGCGCGGCTTCGACACCGCCGCCGTTGCCAACGTTGCTACCACCGTAGCAGGCGGCATCGCTGTTTAACGCTTCGCGCCAGTAGCCGCCGCGCGGCGCGCCGACGCGGTAATTGGTCCGCAGGACGGGAGTAAAGTTGCAAACCGCGAGCACGATGCCTTCGGTCGATCGCCCTTTGCGTATCAAGCTGACCACGCTGCCGTCGGCGTCGCCGCAGTCGATCCATTCGAAACCGGCGGGGTCGCAATCGAGCTCGTGCAGCGCCGTTGCAGTTTTATAAAACCGATTGAGATCGCCGACCCAACGCTGCATGCCGGCATGCATGGGAAAATCGAGCAGCTGCCACTCCAAGCTGCCGTCATGGCTCCACTCGCTCCACTGGCCGAGCTCGCCGCCCATGAAGAGCATTTTCTTGGCCGGCTGCGCGTACATATAGCCGTAGAGCAGTCTTAAATTGGCAAACTTTTGCCAGTCATCGCCTGGCATTTTGCCGATAAGCGAGCCTTTGCCGTAGACCACTTCATCGTGCGACAGCGGCAGCACAAAATTTTCATGAAACGCATAGAGCATGCGAAAGGTCAGCTTGTCGTGATGGTAGCGCCGATGGACCGGGTCTTTGCTCATGTATTGCAAGGTGTCGTGCATCCAACCCATGTCCCACTTGAGGCCGAAACCCAGGCCGCCCAAATGCGCCGGCCGCGACACCATCGGCCAAGAGGTCGATTCTTCAGCGATGGTCTGCACGTCGGGATGGGAGCGATAGACCTCACGGTTCATGCGCCGCAGGAACTCGATGGCGCCAAGGTTTTCCTTGCCGCCAAAGCGGTTAGGAACCCACTCGCCGACTTTACGCGCGTAGTCGAGATAGAGCATCGACGCCACCGCGTCGACGCGCAGCGCGTCGGCATGATAGCGGTCGAGCCAAAAAAACGCGTTGCTGATGAGAAAGCTCTGCACCTCTTTGCGGCCGTAGTTGAAAATGTAGCTATTCCATTCGGGATGGTAGCCCTGGCGCGGATCGGCATGCTCGTAGAGATGAGTGCCGTCGAAAAAGCCCAGGCCATGCTCGTCGCTCGGGAAATGCGACGGCACCCAGTCGAGGATCACCCCGATGCCCGCTTGGTGCAAGGTGTCGATCAAGTACATCAAATCCTGCGGCGTGCCAAAGTTTCCCGAGGGCGCGAAGTAGCCGGTAATTTGATACCCCCAGGAGCCAAAAAACGGATGATCCATCACGGGTAAGAACTCGACGTGGGTGAAATCCAGTTTCTGCAAGTACTCAGCGAGCTGCGGCGCCAATTCGCGGTACGACAGCGAGTGGCCATTGGCGGCGCGCCTCCAGGAGCCTAGATGCATCTCATAGATCGCCATCGGTTTGTCCAGGCCATTTTTCTGCCGCCGGCCCGCCATCCATGAATGGTCGTTCCAGTCGTAGTCCAAGTCCCAAACGATGGAGGCGTTCTTGGGCGGAATCTCATTAAAGAAAGAAAACGGATCGGCCTTGTCGGCGCGGTAGCCGTGAAAACGCGAGGCGACGTGAAATTTGTAAAGCGTGCCGCGACCGATGTTGGGGAGAAAGCCTTCCCAAATGCCCGACTGCGCGCGCGGCCGTAGCCGATGGTTGGCGCCGTCCCAGCCGTTGAAGTCACCGACGACCGAAACCCGCTCTGCGTCCGGCGCCCACACGGCGAAATAAGTTCCACGCTGGCCATCGCGCTCGACCCCATGCGCGCCCAACTTGTCGGCCAAACGAAAGTGACTGCCTTCGTTGAAGAGAAAAAGATCGTCGTCGGTTAGCAGAGTGATTGTCTGTGGCCCATCCATCAATTTGCTAGCGTCCTTTCGAGTTTGCCGCCGTGATTCGTGTTCGTGGCTCGTGCTCGGAGTTGGGGGCGGCGCGCACGAGTCACGAGCACCAGCCACGATTGCCGGCCACCGCCGCCAAAATGTCCGCCACGGCGCGATTTTCCCGCAGGCTCGCCAACGTATGCCGCGCTTTGCGGCGCCAATTGGGCCGCTCATTCCAAGTGCCGGGCACGTTCTGCGGCAGCGCCTCGAGCCACAAATCTTCCAGGTTGATCAGCAACAGATCGGCGCGACTAGCGGCCATGAAACAAAGCCACGCTTTCAATACCGCCAGTGGATCGTCCGTGTCCGGCGCCAGCAAGTTCCGCCCACGCAAAAAGTCGCTGAGCGCCCGGCGCTGCGCTCCGCGATAGTCATGATCGTGAGTCGCCTGCGCCGCATCGAGCAGGCCGAGCTCGACGCGATCTTGAATTTCGCTGCCATGCCAGAAGCCGGCAAAGGTCGCCGTGTCGTGGGTGTTGACGCTAGCCACGTTGCCCGGCGCGATGGGCTGCAGCGCCGGACCGCCGCCGGCGTCGACGCCAAACTGGCCAACGGGCATGCCGAAGATCCGATGGCGCGCCAGCGCCTCGTTGGTATAGAACGGCACGGTGCCAAGATTTTCGCCGACGATCTGCGCCCGGTGGCGGTGCGACTCCAAGCAGAGGATCGCGTAGAGCTCCGCGGCTTTGCCATGCACGTAAATACCTTCCGTGGCGGCTGCGCCCTGCGGAATCCAATACATGCGGTGCAAGCCCATCACATGATCGATGCGCAAAAAATCGGCGGGTTGCAAATGATGGCGCAAACAGTCGACGAGATAACGATAGCCCTGGAGCCGGATCGCTTCTGGATGCAGCGGCGGGAACCCCCAGTTCTGCCCACCGACGAAGAGTCCGTCCGGCGGCGCACCGGCGCTGGCGCCGAGGACGAACAAGTCCTGATTGCGCCAGACATCGTAGCCGTCACGATTGACGCCGAGAGGAAAGTCGAGGTAAAGACTGACGCCGCGCTCGCGCGCGGTCGCGCCGACGCCGAGCATTTGCTCGGTTGCCAGCCATTGCACGAAGAGGTGATAGTTGCGCGCGCTCTCCTCGACGTCGGCGAGGCCCAACACACCGGTGCGGGCTGGCCCCGGCCAATGCTGCCAAGTTTCGTGATCGCGCTCGACCCTGGCGCGAAACCCCGCGTAGTCCTGCAAGTTCGGATGGGCCGCGACATAGTTCTCGTATGAGCTCCGGCGCACGCCGGCCGTGCTGAGCAGGGCCGCAAGCAACTCCTCCAGCACGCTGCGCTTGAGCGCCATCAGGCGGCGATAATCGATCAACGGCGCCGCGCGCAGACTCCGTAACGCGTCGCGAAAACTGGCCGAATCCAACAAAGCTCGGGCTGCGGCACAATCGGCAACGCCGGGAATACGTTCCACGTCGATGTAAAACTCGTTCCAAAACAGCCGGCTCACCGGCGCATAGGGACTTGGATCGAAAGGCTCGTCCAGAAACGCCGGCAATAGCGGCAACGTGCCCACGACTGCGACGCGGTTTTGAGACGCGAAGAGCGTGAACGCTGCCAAGCTGGAGAAATCGCCGGCGCCCCAAGAGCGCTCTTCGGTCAATGCATAGGCGGGACAAAACAAACCGATGGGCCGGCCTAGCCGCGCAGAGGCGTTGTAGCTGTGCCGCGGCGCGCAGACGAGATCCGATGCAAGAGCCCGCGCACCGGTGAATAGGCGAAGCTTGTGATAACCGTAGGGCACCGCCGCGCTGACCGCGAGATGGCGCGCGACATATTCCCGGCCTTCGATGTGACGTCGCGGTGAGATCGGCCAATCGTTCTGGCATGGACCCTCGATAGCGCTGCCGTCTTCCAATTCGAGCCGGTACCGAACCGGAGTTTCAGCCAGCGTAGCCGGCAGGCGCAAATTCACTTGTACCGGCGCGCCGTCCCAAGAGAGCGTCACCGGCTCAACACCGCGCTCCCAGAGACATTGGCGACGTTGACGCAACGCACTCGAGACGTCGTCAAGATGCTCCACTGACGCACCCAGCATTCGGAGAACGCACAGGACGGTCTCCACGGTGGGATGCACCGGGCGCGCGAAACCATCGCGATGCAGCGTCTGGACACCGTAGCTGCGTGCAAGACGATGAAGAAGTGTCAGTTCGTTGGGCATCTTATCGGACGGTCACTGCTTCGATGCAAGGCCTTGCGTCAAAGTTTTGGCGCCCGCCTTTTGCGGCAAAGACAAGTGTGGATGAATTCTAAACCGTTTCGCTGGTCACGTGTAGCACGAAAAGAAAATTTATCGGCGAGAGCGTGTCTGCGGTAGGGTGCGCCGTGCGCACCATCCGGAATCCGAATGGTGCGCGCGACGCACTCAACGTCAACATGAATTTGTCCCTTGGAACGGCGCGCCCGTTAGACCAAGCGCACCCAGGGTTTCTGCAGCGACGTGGCGTAGCCGATCTCCACCGCCTCTGTGACGCCGGCCGCGTGGAGGTCAGAGATCAACTCGGCAACCTGGCGTTTGGCGATGGCGATCATTAAGCCGCCCGAGGTCTGCGGGTCGAGCGCAATCTCGAGGAGACCTTCGGATACCGATTTATCGACCGACATCTTGTCGCCGAGATAATCTCTGGTGCGTTTACAGCCACCGGTGATGTAGCCCTTCTCGGCTAGGCGCACCGCGTCGGGCAGCAACGGCAATTTTGCCGATTCGAAGACCAGCGTCACGCCACTGCCGTGCGCCATGCCCATGCCATGGCCCATGACGCCGAAACCGGTAATGTCGGAGCAGGCATGCACCGGATACTTGCGGGCGATTTTCGATGCCACGGCATTCAAGGTCGTCATCGATTTCACCGCGGCATCGACGCTTTCTTGCGAAGCCTTGCCGCGTTTGAGCGCCGTTGTGATAATGCCGGTGCCAAGCGGCTTGGTGAGCACCAGCGCGTCGCCCTCCTGCACGCCGACGTTGCGGAAAATCTTGTCGGGATGAATCGTGCCGGTCACCGCCATGCCGAATTTGATCTCTTCGTCGATGATGCTGTGGCCGCCGATGACCACCGCGCCGCTTTCTTTGACCTTATCGGCGCCGCCCTTGAGAATTTCGCCGAGGATGTCGATGTCCATCTTGTCCTTGGGAAAGCAGACGATGTTCATGCAGGTCTTGGGTTCGCCGCCCATGGCGTAAACATCACTCAGGGCGTTGGTCGCAGAAATTTGCCCAAAGACATACGGATCGTCGACGATGGGCGTGAAAAAATCCACCGTGTTGACGATCGCCAAGTCGGCGCTCAGCCGGTACACCCCGGCGTCATCGCCGGTTTCAGTGCCGACGAGCATGTCGGGATTGTCGAATTTCGGTAGCTCGTGCAACACTTGCACGAGGTCGGCCGGGCCGAGCTTAGCCGCTCAACCCGCGGCTTTAACCGATTGCGTTAACCGTACGGTTTTTCTCTTTCCAAGCAGCATAGCCTGGTACTCTAGTGGGAACTCTGCGACTTTTCAATGCGTGCTGGGTTTGGCGGCGGGGGCTTTCAGTTTGCGCACATCGCCGATGCGAATCGTCAGCCCATCGCGATCAAAAAACTCCAGCAGGGGAATCGTATATTTGCGACTCGAATTGATCAGGTCGCGGAATGACGCCGCGCTGATCTCGCCTTTTTGTGTCAAGTAATTCTTTAAAGTGGCGCGCAGCTGCTCGATGCTCGAAGCGGAAAAATACATGTCGCTGCTGACGCGCACGATCGAGCCGTCCCGCTCGAGTAGCCGCAAAACCTCCATCAAACGATTGCGCGGCACGCCCGCCTGCTTTTCGATCTCCTTCAAATCCGGCGGCGCCAGCGGCTGCTCGCCAAGAATCTTCTTGATCTTGTCCATCAAGGTTTTTTCTTGACCGCCCAGTTGCACTTTGTGGCTAGCCAGCCGCAGCAGGTTTTCTTCCTTGGCAATCGCCTTCTCATTGATCAGCGTGTCGACCACCACGCGGAAAATTTTTGCTGAAAGATCGAATAGCAACTTGCCGCGCAGCTCTTCCATGTCCATGCCGGGCACGAGCGGATGGGTCGCATGAAATTCTTTGAGAGTCTTCTGGAGCTGCTCCTTCAGACGCTCCCATTTGGCCGCCGTCGTAAACGCCTTCTCGCCTTCGGCGTTGATCGCGCGCAGGCTTTTCATCGCCTCGACCTTCTGCCGGGTCTCTTCTTCGCGCAGGTTTAAAAACTGATTGATGGTCTCAACCGACGATGCGAAGGATTCACTCTCGTTCAGAAAAGACTCGGTGAGTTGCAAAACATCGCCCTTGTGCAGCGCTGCGAGTCTCGCTGTGAGATCTTCCTCGTTCCGCCGGTGCCGCTGCGCCCAAGGGTTAATCACCGTGCCACCGCCAAGGGTGCGCTGCGCGGTTTCGTCGCGCACGATGAAATGATCGTTGCGCAAGACCAGCAGCGGTTCTTCCAAAGTGATTTGGCAATAGACCGATTCCTTCGGTTCGGCTTTTTCTTTCGCACCGAGCTGCACGATTTTGCCCAAACGCTCGGCGGCGCCCATGTGAATGCGCACGCGCTGATGATTTTTGATGCCCTTGGCCGCTGCCGGGCGCACTTCGAGAAAAGCATCGAAGCGGTCGGACGTCAGCGCGAGCTTCTCGTGACAAATCACTTGGCCGCGCTCAATCGACGCGCGCTCCGGCCCGGTAAGATTCATCGCCACACGCTGGCCCCAGCCGGCTTTCTCCATCGAGTTGTTGTGCACCTGCAGGCTGCGCACGCGAAACAAAGCGTCCCCCGGCAAGCAGCGCACCTGCTCGCCGACTTTGACCTCGCCGCTGAGCGCCGTGCCGGTGACGACGACACCGTGACCTTGCAAGACAAAGGCTCGGTCCACCGGCAAGCGAAAGTAGCCGGAGGGCGCGGCTTTACTGCCGCTCTTTAGAATCTGCAAAATTCGCGATTTCAGCTCGTCGATGCCCAAGCCCGTGACCGATGACACGGCGACCTTCGGCGAATTTTCCAAAGTCGTCCCAAGGGTGAGAATGTCAATTTCCTCTTCCACTTCAGCGATGCGCGCCGGCGGCACGAGATCGGCTTTGGTGATGACGAAGATCGCCATCTTCACGCCGAGCAGATGGACGATGTCAAGATGTTCTTCGGTCTGCGGCATGACGCCGTCATCGGCGGCAACGGTGAAAAGAACCAGGTCGATGCCGTGGGCGCCGGCCAGCATGTTTTTGATAAAGCGCTCGTGGCCCGGGACATCGACGATGCCGGCCGAGATGCCATCCGGCAGATCGAGATGGGCGAAGCCGAGATCGATCGAGATGCCGCGTTCTTTTTCTTCCTTCAACCGATCGGTGTCAGTGCCGGTGAGAACTTTGATCAGGCTGGTCTTGCCGTGGTCGATGTGGCCGGCAGTGCCGATAATGTAGGGCATGGGTCAATTCAAAATTAAAAATCAGAAATTCAAAAACTCGGTCAACTGAATTTTGGCACGAGATTTTTGGGTTCGAAGATAGTTCTCAAATCCAGCAGGAAGCGGTCGTCTTTGATGCGGCCGATGATCGGTGGGTTGGCGCTGCGGAACTTTTTCGCGATCGCGGTGGCGTTGAGTTTGTTATGTTCGATGGTGATCGCCACCGTCGGCAGCTCCTCTGTCGGCAATGCGCCGCTACCGATCTGGGCCGTGGAATTTTCTAAGCTGAGGCGAAATTCGCCGCCCAGGACGGCTTGCAGTTTGGGCAAGACAGCCTCACCCATGGCGCGGATTTCACCCACCGGTCTCGTGAACGCGCGCAGCGTCGGGATGACTTTCGTGATATCCGGCGCTTGGCGGTAGAGCCGCAGCGTCGCTTCGAGCGACGCCAGCGTCAGCTTGCCGCAGCGCAGCGCGCGCTGCAGATGGTTCTTGTTCATTCTTTCGATGAATTGCTTCTTGCCGACCATCAGCCCTGCTTGCGGCCCGCCGAGGATTTTGTCGCCGCTGAACGTGACCACGTCGGCGCCCATTTGAATGCGCTCGGAAACCAGCGGTTCTTTAGGCAGGCCGTGCTTGCTGAGATCGATTAGCGCACCGCTGCCTAAATCTTCCATCACCGGCAGGTTATGCTTCTTGCCGATGGCGACCATCTCTTCGAGTGAAACTTCGGCGGTAAAACCGACAACTTTGTAATTGCTGGTGTGAACTTTCAGTAAGAGCGCGGTCTTCTCGTTGATCGCGTTCTCATAATCCGCCGGATGAGTGCGATTGGTCGCGCCGACTTCTTTGAGAATCGTGCCGCTCTTGGCCATGATTTCGGGGATGCGAAAGGCGCCGCCGATTTCGATCAGCTCGCCGCGCGAGACGATCACTTCCTTTTTGTCGGCAAGCGTGTTTACGCCAAGCAGCACTGCGGCAGCATTGTTGTTGACCACCGTAGCGGCTTCCGCGCCGGTCAGATCGACTAATAAGTTCTGCAACGTCTCTTCGCGCCGCCCCCGTTTACCCGCGGCGAGATCGTACTCTAGATTGACGAAATTCCCGGCAACCGCGGTCATCGCTTCGATAGCAGGCTGAGAAAGCAATGCGCGACCCAAATTGGTGTGCAAGATTGTCCCCGTTGCGTTAATGACCCGGATGTGACCGGGGCGAGAATCAGCCGCAATTATCAGCTCGACACGGTCCAAGACTGCGCCGTCATCGATCGCTGGATTCTTTGCCTGGCGAATCTGCGCACGCAAGTCATCGAGAACGTCCCGACATTTTTGCGTGACGTATTCACGGTTAAACCGTGTCAGCAAAACTTCGCAGCGCGCGTGCTTAAGCAAGCGATCGACGGAGGGAAGCTCGCGCAGGAGATTGGATGCGGGTTCGGGCATGTGGACTCTAGAGTGGTAAGAAAAAGACCTGGGTTAACGTATCCTCGGGCTCAGCTGCTTTAGCGACAAGTTCCAAATCGTCGATACATTGTCGAATCATGCGCTCAGCTGATGCGAGTCGATAACACCATAAAACTCGAGACCTTTAAGTTGCCGTTCCTTGGCCTCGACGAGTAAAGCGAGTCTTCACAGCTTCAACGCGCGCGAGCCGTCGCTCTATCTCATCATCAAGGACCGTCTTATGATCCCAATAATAAGCCAATGCCGAATAGATCTGCCCCATGCTCAGATGCGGATGCTGAAAGTGCAATTCTTCCGGGCTCCAGCCATAGGCTAAGTGATCCAAGACAAGCTCGACAACTTTGATTGAGGTGCCGGCGATCATCGGCACCTGCGAGTCGTTTAGGATGATGTGTTCGTATCTCGTTGCAGCGACCAAGATTGACTCCTCCTTACAGTTTGTCCAAATTCTACGTCTTCCGAGCGTGTCATGCAAAGGCGATCTTTCACTCTTCACTATCAAACGGTTGCCTTTCGCTGCGCTCTCGTTGACCCTCAATCCACTATCGGATAATTCATTTTTGGTTTATTGTCCGGATCGATAGGAGAGAAAGTCATGTCACTCAGCTTCGAAGAAAATGAAATGCTCACCCGCGTTGGCAAAGGCACGCCGGGCGGCGAAATGTTGCGCCGGTACTGGCATCCGATCGGCTTTACCAAGGAATTGAAAAATCGGCCGGTGCGCCGGCCCCTGCGGCGAAGATCTCGTCTTGTTGCGCTGGGTGCCAGGTGAATTTCGCGTCAACTGACGACCGGCGAAGTGAGGGCGGCGACCAGCCGGTCGCCCCTCCATCAATTTGGAATCTGTAATTTGAAATTTGGAATAACCCCGCATGGCATTTTCCGACCTAAGAACTTTCATCGACGGCGCCGCCAAAATCGGCGAGCTAAAGAAAATCGACGGCGCCCACTGGGACCTTGAAATCGGTTGCCTAACCGAGTTGATGGCCGAACAGGACGGCCCGCTGTTACTCTTCGATAATATCTCCGGTTATCCCAAAGGCTTTCGCATCGCCACCAACGTGCTCGCCTCGGCGCGCCGCTTCGCGCTTGCTCTGGGTTTGCCGCACGACGCGCCGAAGATCGAGATCCTGAGAACCTGGCGCAACAAGATTCGCGACTTGAAAGGCTTCGCGCCCGTGGAAGTTTCCACCGGTCCGCTGACGGAAAATATTCTCGAAGGCGAGCGCGTCGACCTGGAAATTTTCCCGACGCCCAAGTGGCACGAGCACGACGGCGGCCGCTACATCGGCACCGGCGACATGGTGGTGATCAAAGATCCCGACAGCGGCTGGGTCAACGTCGGAACTTATCGCTCGTGCATCGTCGGCAAAGATCGCGTCACGCTGTGGATCATCGAGCAAAAGCACGGCAAGCAGATCGCGCGCAAATACTGGCAGAAAAAACAACCCTGCCCCATGGCCATCGTCTTCGGCTGCGAGCCGGCGACCTGGATGGCCGCGCCGTCTGCTGCCAAAGCCGGCGTCAGCGAGTACGAATACGCCGGCGCTCTGCGCGGCGTGCCGCTGGAACTGTTCAAGCTGCCGCTCACCGGCCTGCCGGTGCCGGCGACCTCCGAGATTGTCGTCGAAGGCGAGATGCCGCCGCCGGAAGAAGAGACGCACAAAGAAGGCCCCTTCGGCGAATGGCCGGGCTACTACACCCATAGCGGCGAAGAGTGCGTCGTGCGCGTGAAAAGAATTTATCACCGCAACGATCCCATTTTACTTGGCAACCCGCCGCTGTTGCCGATCACCGAGCGCTACGGCATCCCGCTCTTCGCCGCGCGCATCTGGGACCATCTCGAACAATCCGGCGTCACCGACGTCCAAGGCGTCTGGTGCCATTGCCATACGCTAATGGTCGTCGTCTCAATCAAGCAGCGCTTCGGTGGCCAGGCGATGCAAGCGCTGACGGCGATCGCCGGCATGTTCACCGGCGCCAGCATGTATCGCTATTACGTCGCCGTCGACGACGACATCGACCCGGTGGATTTGAAACAGGTCATCTGGGCCATGTGCACCCGCGTCGACCCCAGTGAATCGGTAACAGTGTTAAAATCGTGGACCTCTGACTTGGACCCGCGCCTGCCGCCGGAAAAGCGCGAGCGCGGCGACTTCACCATGGGCCGCATGCTAATCGACGCCTGCAAACCGTTTCACTGGCGCGAAAAATACGCACTCGCCAACAAGTTCAGCAGCGAAAAGCGCGAGGAGATCTGGGAGAAGTGGGCGGCAAAGCTAGGGTTGAAGTAAGATCCGACCGATCAACGCCACACGCCGGTTGACGCGCGCCGCGGCAACCACTATGGTCAGCCGAAAAAGGAGATGCTCCCATGGACAAAGTCAATTTCCCCTATCGCTCGGACACTCACCTACCGTTTTTACACGTCGTCCACCATTCAGGCTCCTGGGCCAAGCATGGCCTGGAAGTGAACTACGATTGTGAAATCACCTCGGACGACTCGCACAAGAACGTCGCCAACGGCACCATCGAATTCGTCGGCGGCAATCATCTCTCTCCTTACATCCGCCGGCCTGCGGGCGACAAGTGGGTGTACCTCGGCCAGACGGTTAGCATGTTGAACCACCGATTAGTCGTGCGCGCCGACTCGGGCATTAACAAGATTTCCGATCTCAAAGGCAAGACCGTCGCAACCAAAGGCAAACACCCGGGGTTGAACACCTGGTTGTTCATCAAACAAGCAGGCTTGCTCCAAGACTGCCACGTTGAAAAAGCCAAGGGCAGCGCCTTTCATTGGGAAGAAGTGCGCGACGGCAAAGCCGATGCTGCATTCGTAACGCCGCCGGCCGATATTCTCTCCAAGCGCGCCGGCTTGAAAGTCATCGATGTGCCGTTCCTGCCGATGGTGTGGTTCACAACGGTTTCCAGCGGCGCTGGCTTCGTCGAGAAACGTCCCGACATCGTCGACAAGATGCTGCGCGGCATCTGCGAAGGCATCGCCTACTTCAAAAACCACCGCGCCGAATCTATCAAGATCATCAAGGACAAGTACAAGGCCGAAGGCGACATGGACGATGAGACGGCCACGCATCTCTACGAAGATCTCGCGAAAATCTTGCAGGCAAAACCCTATGCCACGATCCCGGCGATCTCCAACGTCTACGAGATCGCCATCGAGCAGGATCGCGCCGCAGAAAAATGCGACCCCATGGCGCTGTGGGATTTTCACTATCTGCGCCGCATCGACGATAGCGGGTTTATCGATAATTTGTATCGGACATAAAACCAACGTCTAGCGTCTAGGGTTTAGCGTCTGGCGTTTGCGAGCCCGAACGCTAGACCCTGGACGGCAAACCCCAAACGCCCATGATCGCTCCCCAACTCGGCGTCAGAATGTCTCCAGACGACGCCACGGCTTACATCGCTGCACTGAATAGAAAAGTCCTTCTACGCTGGAAAGAACGCGTCACCGACGGCCCGTTCATGCGGCCGTTTCTTGACGGCAAGCTGCCCATGTCGGCGATCAAACTATTCTTCAAAAACTGGGGTAACTTCACGGTCGAGATCAACACGCTGGTGTCGGTTTCCTATCACAAGCACATTGGATTCTTTAAGCGCCATCCCGATTTGATGGGTCCCCTAGGCGTCAAAATCGCCGACGAGTTCATTCATCCCCAACCACCGGGGCATGTACTGGTCATGCTGCAAACCGCCGAAGCGCTCGGCCTCACGAAAGAAGAGATTTTGCGCACACCGATGCTGCCGGAGTGCCGCGCCATCCTCGACTTCAAGCGCCAGCTCATGTGGGAAGGCACGGTCGCTGAGTGGTGGTTCTCGATGATGACCGAAGAACCGATCGGCTACTGGTCGGCGATGTGGGGTAAAACCTTGACGCAAAGATATGGCTTCACAAAACAGCAAGCGGTTTACTTCAAGACCCACGAAGAAGCCGACTTAAAAGAACATGAAGACGGCGTCATGGGCCACGCCACTTTCAACAAAATGGTCATGCAGCGCATCTTGGAAGACGGCTACGCCGACTGCCGCGAAGGATATAATTTAGAATACTGTGCCCTGGCGGCGGTGGACCTCTATGGCGTAATGCACCGCGCTGCAGCGGAACTTGCATAAGAAAGGCGGAATTATGAAAGCGGAATTATGAAGGACAGACCGAAGCTCGCCGCTAGGGCCCAGCTTCATCCTTCCGCCTTCATCCTTCATACTTTTTCACTATGACCCCATCCAACCACGATCTCCGTGCATTCTTAAACGAAGTCGACAAAATCGGCGAGCTGCGCCGTATCTCTGGCATCCCGTGGGACAAAGACATGGGCGGGCTCGTCGAGATGATTTTGGAGCGCAGCAAAAATCCGCCGGCGATGATCTTCGACAAAGTTCCCGGCTCGCGCCAGGACATGGAGATTCTTTGCAGCCAAATCGATACGCTACCGCGGCTAGCGATCGCCATGGGCACGGACCCGAAACTCAGCCTCACCGATTTCATCCAGGCTTGGCGGCGCAAGATTCGCAACTTCGAGCCGGTGCCGGCGCAGTTCGTCAAAGAGGCGTCGATCTTCGAAAACTGCATCGACAAAAACATCGACCTGGAAGCCTTTCCGATCCCGCGTTGGCACGAAGAGGACGGCGGCCGCTACATCGGCACCGACGATCTGGTCATCACCGAAGATCCCGAAGAACACTGGATCAATGCCGGCACCTACCGCGTCATGTTGCAGGGCAAAGACGCCGTGGCGTTGTATATTTCGCCGGGCAAACACGGCCGCGTGCAGCGGCAAAAGTATTTCGACGCCGGCAAGCCCTGCCCGGTTGTCATGTCCTTCGGCCACCATCCAATTTTGTTTCTCGCCGCCTGCACCGATGTGCCGGTGAAAATGAGCGAGTTCGACTACGCTGGCGGCGTGATCGGCGAGCCGATTCAAATGGTCAAAGGACCGCTCACCGGCTTGCCGATTCCGGCCTACTCGGAAATCGCCATCGAAGGCGAAATGGTTCCCGGCGAAAATTTGCCAGAGGGCCCGTTCGGCGAATGGCCCGGCTACTACGCCAGCGCGACGCGGCCCGAGCCGGTGGTGCGCATCAAGGCGCTGTATCATCGCAACCACCCGATTCTCTGCGGCGAACCGCCGCTGCGACCGTCGGCGGGTCAAGGCTTTCACCGGTCGATCCAACGCTCGGCGTTGATTTGGAATGCGCTCGAAGACGCCGGCGTTCCCGACGTGCATGGCGTGTGGCTGCACCCGGGCGCCTATCGATTTTTTTCGATTTTGAAAATCAAACAGCGCTACCCCGGTCACGCCAAACAGGCGGCATTGATCGCGAGCCAGTGCCGTCCCGGCGCCTATCTGGGTCGCTACGTAGTGGTTGTCGACGACGACATCGATATCTACAACCCCGACGATGTCATCTGGGCCATCGGCACGCGCTCCGAGCCGGAGAACATCGACATTCTGCGCCGCTGTTGGAGCGGCCCCCTCGACCCGGCGATCCCGCGCGAGCGCAAGGGCTTCAACTCGCGCGCGATCATCGACGCGACGCGGCCCTACGAGTGGAAAGACAAGTTTCCGCCGGTAAACGCGGTGAGCGATCAACTGAAGGCGGAGTTGGATAAGAAGTACGCGACGCTATTGAAGGATATGATCCGATAATCGCGTTGCGAGGAGGCACGCAATGAAGCGAAATCTCGCCCTCTTTGCCGGGTTGCTATTGGCAAGCTTACCCTCTCTCGCCCACCCCCAAACCTCACTCTCCAATGTTATCCTCGGCCACAGCGGCAGCACCGGCTCGCTGGGCAATCTGCGCCGCATCATCGAGCGGGAGAAACTGTGGGAAAAGCACGGCCTCAGCGTCAAGAGCGTCTATTTCGGCAGCGGCGGGGTTTTGACCCAGGCGCTCGCCGGCGGCAACATCGCCGGCTCGGAATCCGAAGTGCCGGGCATGTTAAACCTCACGGTGTCCGGCGTCCTCGACGCAAAGCTCCTCACGGTGACGATCAACAAGATCGAGCATGTCTTCGTCGTGCGCAAAAACATCGCGAAGAACGACGATCTCAAAGGCAAGAAACTCGCCGTCAGCCGTTTCGGTTCGGCCTCCGATACCGTCACGCGCCTGGTGCTGAAATCCTGGAAAATCGATCCCGAAAAAGAAGTGATCTTGCTGCAATCCGGCAACACGCCGACGCGCATGTCGGCCCTTGCAGCAGGCCATGTCGACGGCGCGCTGGTGAGCCCGGAGAGCATTCACAAGATCCTAGCATCGGCCTGCTGCCGGATTCTTTTCGATCTCTCCGAGCTGCCGATGGACTATGCCCGCTACGGCTACGTCTTTCCGACCGCATGGATTAAATCGAATCGCGACGTGCTGCGCCGCCTACTCATGGCATACTTGGAAGGCATCGCAATTTTTCGCACCCGTCCCACGGCCGCCTTCGCGGCTCTTGAAGACGACGGCATCAAAGACCCGGCGGTGCAAAAAGATATCTACGAGCGCTCGCTAAAACATGTGCGCGAGTATCCAATACCAGAGCCCAATGGAGTGCAAAACGTACTCGAATCATTGCCCCATCCAAACGCCAAAACCAGCAAACCGGCCCAGCTCATCGACACCAGCGTCTTGGAAGAAATCCGAAAATCTGGTTTCATCGATAAACTCTACGGGCGGCCAAGTTAAATAAGTTGCGAGGAGAAAAATGTTCCGATCGTTCCGAATCAGAGTTCTTGCCGTAGTCGTCACCGCGCTGATTTGCGCCAATGCCCATGCCCAAACCAATCAAGTCGTCATCGGCTACAGCGGCACCGGATTGACCACCGATCTGCGCAAGCTCATCGACCGTGAAAATATTTGGGAGAAGCACAACCTGAGCGTCAAGTCGGTTTATTTCAACAGCGGCTCGCTGATGAGCCAGGCAATGCTCGGCGGCAGCATTACCGCGTCGGACTCCGACGTGCCTGCAGTTATGGTCCTCACGGTCGCCGGCATCATCGACGCCAAGTTGGTCGCCGTCAGCATCAATCGGCTCGAGCATTACTTCGTCGTGCGCAAGAACATTACCAAGGCCGAAGACCTCAAGGGCAAGAAGGTCGCCGTCAGCCGGCTGGGCTCTTCGTCCGACATGGTCACGCGCATGGTGCTCAAGCAATGGAAGATCGATCCGGAAAAAGAGATGACTTTCCTGCAGGCCGGCAACACGCCGACGCGCCTGTCGGCTCTCAGTAGCGGCCACGTCGACGCCGCGCTGATCGGCCCGGATAACGTCCACAAAATTGTCGCCACCGGCTGCTGCCGGGCGATGGCCGATCTGTCTGAATTGCCGCTCGACTATGCGAGATTTGGCCTCGTCGTGCCCACCGCCTCGATCAAAACTCAACGCGATCTGATGCGCCGCTTGCTAATGGCCTTCACCGAAGGCATTTACGTTTTCAAGACCAAACCCAAACTGGCCATGGCGATCATCGAAGAAAACGGCATCAAGGATCAAAATATCGTCAAAGAGCTCTACGACCGCATCTCCAAAAGTCTGCGCGAGTTTCCCGTGCCAGAGGAAAAAGGCGTGCAAGGCGCCCTCGATTCGCTCACCCATCCCAACGCCAAGACCGCTAAACCTGCGAGCCTGATGGACACCAGCTTGATGGATGAGATCCGTAAATCCGGCTTTATCGACAAGCTCTACGGGCGGGCGCCGCGGAACGAGAAATAGTCTTTTCGATTCCGTGAAAACATGAACGGATTCTTACCAACAATTTTCAACTTCTGATCCGTTCGCCCTGAGCTCAGTCGAAGGGCTCCGATGAGTTTTTCAGCAGCCCGAGTGAGAGTTCCCAAATTAGCTCGACTGTCGAGGAGGATCATTCATGTTTATTGTCACCAACCGCATTCCCGTCACCCACGGCCACGAGTCCGACTTTGAAGATCGGTTCCGCAACCGGGCCCATCTCATCGACCAATCGCCCGGATTCGTCAAAAACCTTGTGCTTCGCCCAGTCTCACGCCGCTTTAACCATCAGACCGGACAATGGGAAGAAACCAAGGAGCAAGGCTACTACCTCGTGCAAACTTACTGGGAAAGCGAACAAGACTTTTGGAATTGGACAAAGAGCGAATCGTTCCGCATCGCTCACAGCAACCGTCCGGCGGCGGAAATGTTTGCCGGTCCAAACGTCTTAGAAACTCACGAAGTGATTCTTACAACGGACAAGAAGTGATTCTGCTGAAAAACCTAAGAAGGCTTCGACGGGCTCAGCATGAACGGATCTTTGCTAAACGATTTCAACTCCGATTCCGTTCGTCCTGAGCTTGTCGAGGGACTCCGAAGGGTTTTTAGCAGAATCAGAAGCGAAGAACGAGTTCCCGGCAAAAGTGTTGATCAAGCCACTCTCTAGCCTTTGAACGCCGCCGCACTCGCCCGCCAGCCGGCCTCGTTTTCGCCCGGCACAAGTGGAAAGTAATAGCTCACCCGGTCCAAAAGCCCCGTATATTTTTTCTGCATCAGCACAGGCAGCTCGGCCCAAGCACCCCGCAGCGCAAAGCGCTCTAACATCTCATCCGCAATCAGAGCCGGCATCTCATTCCACTTACCGCTTGCCGCCAGCGCCTTAAGTTGATCCGCAACTTCACCCCACCCTTCCACAGCGAACACCGGCCGGTACGGCGGCGTGCTCGCGTAGAAAGAAATCTGCTGCCGCACGTCGGCTTCGCATTTCACGGCCTGCTGGGGATCGTCAGTGGGAATCACAAAGATGCTGCTGGACAGTTCGATGGATGATCGCGGCCGCTGATTCTTCGCCAAACCGACTTCGATATTCGGCAAAATAATTTCTTGTAAGTAGCGCGTCGTGTGCAGCGGGTGCACGTGAAAGCCTTGGCACAATTCACCGGCCAACTGGCACATGCGCTTGTTGACCCCGGCAATGAAAATCGGAATCTGCGAATAGTCATGCGGCGCCGGACTGAAAAACGGCGTCATCAAAGTCAGCTTGTAAAACTCTCCCTGATAGTTAAGCCGCGCCCGATTCTGCCAACAATCCCACACCGCGCGCAGCGCCAAAATGTAGTCGCGCATTTTCTCTACGGGCCGCTCCCACTTCACCCCAAAGCGCCGCTCGTTGTGCCCTTTCACCTGCGTGCCTAGGCCGAGAATGAAGCGGCCTCTGGAATATGCCGCTAAGTCCCACGCGATCTGCGCGGTAATCGTCGGACTGCGCGGAAACGCGACAGCAATGCTCGTACCGATGCTGAGACTCTTGCTATGTTCTGCCGCGAGCACCAACGGCAAGTACGGCTCATGAGACGTCTCGAACGTCCAAATGCCGTCGAAGCCCAATTCATCGGCAAAGCGCGCCAGGGCGGGCATCTGGCCGAGATCGTGAGCCAGTAAACTCACATCAAACTTCATGGCTGGAATTCGATCACTTCAAACGAATGATGTAGCAACCGATTTCGCCGTCCGGTTTCCGACCCCTTCGTCAACGAAAGCGGGCGAGAACTGGGGTGAGGGCCCCTGCAGGACCGGCGGTCGCCCGACTCCTCACCGAGCCGGAAAATCCAGCGACGCGGCAATTTTTTGATTAGTGCCTCGGCCCCGGCAGCGGCACGATGCGGCGACCTTCAAGTTTCTCGATATGGCGCATGAAGCGATAGAGATTTTCCACTTCGCCGTATTCGAAGGTGGGCAGCTCGTGCCAACTTTTAAAATACTCTTCACCTGATTCACTCTTAACGCCGATCATTGACAACGCCTTCCGCCCCACAGCTACTCTGGAATCTATTTGAGAACTTCCTTTAGCTTCGCGACAACACCCACAGGCGTTTTGAAAAGTCTGCCGATGGTTTTCTCTAACTCCTCGCCGGTCATCGGATCGATACCGAGCCGCGACTTCTTGGTATCAGCCAGGAATTCCTGATCCTTCATCGTATCAGCGAATGCTTTGCGCAGCATGTCGACCCGTTCTTTCGGCGTGCGCGGTGGCAAAACATAGGAATAGATCATGTCGGACACGTCATGAATGCCGGCCTGAATGAGCTGGCGCGCGTCATCTGATTTAGCTAGACTGATCGCCAAAGGAATGTTTGGCAACTCCGGGATCGCTTGCGGCACGGTCTGCAACACCACAACGGCATCGCCTGATTCCAGCGCACGCGACCACGTAGCTTTGAGCGAATCCCAAGTCCAGCCGCACGCGCCGGCTAGCTCGCCGCCTTCTGCTGCCAAGCGCACATCGGCGATCCCTTTGTAGCCGGAGACAAGTTGAATCGGTAGATTAAGCGCCTTCTGGAGAATCAACGGAACATTTTGTGTCGCCGAACCGGGACCGGTAGCGCCTAGCTTCAATGGGGTTTTTGAAGCTGTCCATTGTTCGAAGCTGGTGATGCCGCTAGTCTTGGTCATAACGCACACGGCTTTGTCTTTAACCGGCACACCAACATGCTCGAACTTCATTGCGTCAAATTCGATACCAGGGCGGCCAAGAAGCTGCTGGACAAACAGACCGCCGTTTACGTTTCCAAGAGTCAGACCATCCGGCTTCGCGGCTCGAAAAACATGATTGGCCGCAACGAGGCTTCCAGCGCCGGTCATATTTTCGACAATCACGGTGGGATTTCCCGGAATATGTTTGTCGATATGTCGAGTGAGGGCTCTGCTATAAAGGTCGAAGCCTCCACCAGGACCGGCGCCAACGACTATTCGGAGGGTTTTGCCGCGATAAAATTGCTCTTGCGCGGACGCCGTCGCAGCAAAAAAAACTGTCAGGCAAAGGGCCAGCCAACAATGATGTAACTTCATAGTTTTTTCTTTATCGATGAAGCCTCTCTCTGACAGCGACCTTCGCGAAATTATGCGAAGCAGGCGGTAATGTCAAATAAACGGCGGTAGTTTGAGTTAGAACGAGCTTTCAGACATATTTGAGACCTACGGCAGAAAGTCGAAGGAAGTCGACACCGAAAGAGAGTCAAGAGTTCGATGTGGAAGCGAGGCAATTTGAAATCTTGCGCGGTAGTGATTCTACCTATCGTCTTACTGTTGTCGTCCGCGCTTTCACGTGCCCAAGAGAAATCTGCCCCAGAAAAAGTCCGCATCGCCATCGCCACCAGCTCGATGGCCTTTCTCGTGCCCTTCGTCGCCAAGGACCGCGGCTTTTATCTGAAGCATGGCTCGGAAGTCGAGCTGATCGTCATGCGGCCCAACATCGCCATGGCCGCGCTGCTCGGCGGTGACATCGACTACGCCGAGCTGATCGGCTCGGTGATCCGCTCGGCGGCGCGCAACCTGCCGGTGCGCGCGGTGTCGACCAGCATCAAGGCGCCATTTTTCAGCATCATCGCCCAGAACAAGTTCAAGACTCCCACGGACCTCAAAGGCGCTATCGTCGGCCTCACCTCCATCGGCGGCACCAACCATGTGAGCACGCGCATCACCATGCGCCAGTTCGGCCTCGAACTCGAAAAAGACATAAAGATCCTCGCCATCGGCGAAGAAAAGCTGATGTACGACACCTTCAAGATGGGCCGGGTCGATGCCGTGGTCCTGGCACCGCCCTTTTCAGTGCAGCTCAAGCGTGAAGGATTTCCGGTCCTGGCCCAAACCTCCGACCATGTCGTGATCCCCTTTTCCGGCCTCGGCACCACGCTCGATAAACTAAAAAGCAATCGCGCTCAAGCCAAGAAAGTCTTGAAAGCCGAGATCGAAGCGCTGCGCTACATCCACGGCAACGCCGCGGGGACCATCGATGTCATCCGCAAACGCTTCAACATGGACGAAAAGCTCGCCCGCGAATCCTACGAAGTCGTCGTCAACTCGTTCAGCAAAGACGGCCGCGTCCCCCTCGACGGCGTCGACATCCTCCTGCAAATCGAAAAAGACCAGAAGTTAATCCCAGCAACGGTAACCCCGCAGATGGTCGTCGAGGCGTCGCTCGCAGAAGAAGTTCTGAAAGAGTTAGGCGGGAAATAGGCGACCCGACAAATAGTTCACGAGCTGAACGATGATCATTCAGCTCGTGAACAGATTTTCGATACCTGCACCAAACCGGCAAGCTCACCCCAGTTTATTCACCCGCACCCGCTGCTGTGCGCGTTTCTCGCCGGTTTCGTAATGGTCGCCTTTGACAGCCGCTTGCGCGTCCTGCTCGTCTTCATCGGACCACAAACCTAAATCATAGCCGTGCCACGGATCCTGTGGTTGCAACTTGGGCAATTCCAAGCGCTCCCAGAGTTGCTTGGCGCGCTCCATGTATTCCTTCTTCGGCAACGACACCGGCGGGTAGGCCCACTTGCGCGTCGCGTCCATCAGCATCGCCGAAGAACCGGCGATTTCATCCACCGACAAGCCTTGCTCGTGGCCCGGGGGAAAAACCGATGGATCCATCTGCGGCGTGCGGTTGCGAATGATCAGCACGTCGCGATGCGGCTGCATGCGAAACGCCATAGCCCAAAAAAGCGAATCGAGATTGCGCGGGTTGATATCCTCGTCGACGGCGATAACCATCTTCCCGGTCGCCGGATTGTAACCGACCATGCTATGCAGCGCCTGCCAGACATGGGCCTGGTTGATCTTCTTCATCTTGATGACGCAGATCTGACGCACCGCGATGCTGTGAAACGCCACTTCGATAATGCCGGGGATGTTGCACTGATCGCGTAGGAAGCGCAGATAGTTTCCCTCCGCCGAAACCTGGCGCATAACGCTCGATTCGCTGGGCGGCATTTGGCTGATGATCGTCGCAAGAATCGGATTTTTGCGATGCGTGACACATTTTACTTCGAAGTAAGGGTTCAATAATTTCTCGGCGATGTAGCCAGTCGATTCGCCAAAGGGCGCTTCCGGTTCGAGAAACTCCGTGGAGATTTCACCCTCGATGACAATCTCGGCATTGGCGGGAACCAGCACATCGTTGGTTTTACACTTTACAACTTCAATGGCTGCGCCTGCCAAGCCGCCGGCAACGTCGAGCTCGCTGACGTTGAAAGGAATGCGCGACGGCGCCGTGTATGCCACGCAGGGAGGCGCGCCGATCACCAACGCCGCCGGCAGCGGCACGCCGCGCTCTTGACACTTGCGCCAGTGATAGCCGCCATGATTGCTCGAGCTCAGGAACACGCCGGTGCGGGTCGGGCTTTTGATGTGGCCGCGGTAGTTGCCGATATTGATGATGCCGGTTTCGATATCCTTGGTGAACCAGTGCGACGCGGTGGTAAACGGCGCGCAATCGTAGCCCGGCGTGGAAATCGGAATGGGAAATTCGCTAAGCGCGCCGTGCTCCATCAGCGATGCGCCCATATGAACTTCTTCCTGCACCGGCGCTTTCTCGACGACCTTGGGTGGAATCGGATTCTGCTGCGCCTTCGACCAACGGTCGACAATTTCTTCCGGCGCGCACTGCAAGCCGAAGCCATAGATCTGCCGCGATGCCGCCAGACTCCCGCACACCACCGGAATATCGTACTTGCGCCCCTTGGCATCAACGACGTTGGTGAAGATGAACGCGCGCCGCTCTTCTTCTGACAGACCGCGAAACTGCCAGCGCACCAGCGGCATCAGCTCGGTGTCTTTATTGATCTGCTCGTCGATCTTGACCAGCAGGCCGGCTTTATCGAGCGCGGCGATATGTTCTCTTAAGTCTTTGAAATAACCCATGAAAGTAGAATCCTTGTAAAATAGGCCGCGATTACTGCCCGAGAATCCCGTTGTCCCGCAGCTCCCGTTCAAGTTTCACGATCTCCTCCTTGGGCATCTGCTCAGTATCCCACTTGGGAAACCGCTTCACGGCAAGGCCTCGCATACGATAGACCTCTTGCAGCGGCGCGCGGCCCCACTTGCGCAGCCGCGCGGCGACGATGCGCGCTGCGGTGTCGACTTTTTTCTGCGCCTCGACCGCGCTCGGATAATCCTTCCTATCAAGGGAGTTGAATAAATCGACGCACAACTCGGGCACGAAACTTGTCGGCGGATTGATCATGCCGGCGAGGCCGAAAGGCACGAGTCCGAATAGATCGGCATTGCCCGTGAACACCGACACATCCGGCAGGAGGCGCACGTATTCGAGCAGCGCGCCCTGGCCATAGGCGACTTTGATGCCCTTCAATGCTGGCACCTGTTCTTTCATGCGCACGGCAAAGCCTGGGGGAATGGAGATGCCGGAGTATTTGGGATTCTCATAGATATAAATAGGCAGCGACACTGCTTTGTGCACCATCTTGTAATGCGCCATGATCTCGAACTCGGTGTGATCGGAATAGTAATACGGCGGCACAATCGCCACCGCGTTCGCCCCATGCTGCGCCGCGTGCTCGGCTAACTCCGTAGTGCTCCACGCATCGGCCGTGCCGATGTGAATGATGACAGGCACGCGCTTCTTCGCCTGATCAAGCGCGACAGCCGCAGTCTGCTTGCGTTCGTCAATGGTCATCGCCGGCCCTTGTCCGGTCGACCCGGCAACGAACAACCCCTGCACTCCCGCCTTGATATGAAAGTCGACGATCTGGCGCATCATCTGTTCGTCGACACGCACTTTCTCGTCGAACGGTGTGATCACCGGCAGTAAAACCCCACGAATCATGATTTCCTCCAGCCAATTTCAGAAAATTTTCCACTGTCCATTTTCAATTATCAATTAATTTTCTAACTCCCACCGCCGTATCAAGCGCCGTCGTGCCACTCTTCATGTCCGTCGGCAGCGCTCCCTTCGGCGTGCCGCCCTGCTGCGCGGTCTCGATGGCGTCCAAGACGATGTTGCGAAACTTGATCACACCGCGATCGGACGTGCCAAGCTGCTCGCTGCGCTCGCCGAGCAAACCTTGGGTGCCCTGGGTCATGATATCTTCTTTGCGCACGTTGCCTTTGTACGGCATGAATTTTCTTTTG
Source organism: Deltaproteobacteria bacterium (assembly GCA_016874755.1). Taxonomy (NCBI): domain Bacteria; kingdom Pseudomonadati; phylum Myxococcota; class Myxococcia; species Deltaproteobacteria bacterium. Next base: position 25,608 of record VGTH01000016.1, read on the forward strand.
TCGTAAGGCTTAACTTCCTGGATCGGCGTTTCCTTGGCGCGCATCTCTTTCAAGCGCGCAAAGAAATTTTCCTCAGGTCCCCGATAATTGTCAGCGGTAAACAGCATGAAATGATCGTCGTCGTTGGGCGTGACGAACATCCAGTGCTCGCAGCGCGAGCCCTCCTGGATCAGCGCCGCCGCGTCCATCTTGGCATGGACAAATTCGGTGTCGCCTACCTGCACGATCGCCGGCAGCGCGAGACTCATCTCGTCGATAAACTCCGTCCCCGGCCGCGGCCCCGGTTTGGTCATGACGACTTTCATGCCATAGGGCATGTCGACAAACTCGAAATGTGGCATATCAGTGTAGCTAAAAAAATGATCGCCCCACGACTGCTGGCCGTAGCCGGCGTGGCGGTGCAGCACGCAGACATGCACCGGGTCGGCGGAGTTTTCGAAGAAATTGAACCAGTTGTACTCGGCGTGGCGCACGGGCTCCACTTGCCGTTGCCCGCCGCGATCCTGCAACGGCGGATAAATCGGCAGCGGCGGCGGATTTTCACGCTCCGCGCCCAGGTAGGCAAAGATCAATCCACCCTGCTCGCGCACAGGATAAGCAAGGTGCTTCACCTTCTGTGGAAATTTAGAATCCTTGGGCTCGCCCGGCATTTCCAAACATTGTCCGCGCACGTTGAACAGCCAACCGTGATAGGGACAGCGGATGCCGCCATCTTCGATGTCGCCATACTCGAGCGACGTCCCGCGATGCGGGCAGTTCTGACCAACCAGCCCTAGTTGCCCATTGCCATCGCGAAACAATATAAGATCCTCGCCCAGCACCCGCACCGCCTGCGGGATGTCATATAACTCCTGGGTCGTGCCGACGGCGATCCAGTAGCGGCGAAACCAGTCTCCCGCCGGTGTGCCGGGGCCAACGCGGGGAATATCCGCAATCTTAAGCTTTTTGTTCCTTCCTCGCTTCGCACTTTTCGTCGTGTTCATAACCCACTTCCTAGGCGGTTGACCGGTCTCAGTGGTTCAAGACTTTAACCCGTACTCCTTCCACTTCTGCAAAACCTGCTCGCGCATCTTGTCCGTCGGCTCGGCCACTTCGCCGCGGAAATTTTCTTTGATCGTCAGATCGAGCATCAGCTTCGACGTAAAGCCGTCTGCTTCCGCCGACGGCTCCAACGAACTGGTGATACTGCGCGGGATCACGAACATGTCAGTGGCCGGCTGAAAGCGCGTTGTCAGCGCCCACAGAACTTCGTTCGGGTCTTCCATGTTGATGTCTTCGTCGACGACGATGACGTGCTTCCACTTGCCGCTGCGGGTGTAAAGCGATGAGGCGAGAATTTGGTTGGCGATGCCGCGGCGCATCAAACGCTTCTCCACCTGCAAAATCAAAACGATCGACACCCCCCAGGGCGGCGCGTAGGCTTTCTTCAGCGCGGGATAGGCGGGCTTTAACTCTTGATAGGCCGCGACCGCGTAGGTCAAAGCGTCCACATACAGATGCTCATGGGGCGGTTTGCCGAGCCAGATGTTGTGATAGATCGGATTGCGCCGATGGGTGACCGCTTTGATCGTCATGATCCGTTCGTTGGGCACCTGCGCCGTTGTGTAACCGCAAAATTCGCCGAACGGCCCTTCGTCGCCGGTCTTCGCCGGAATCGTCAGCTCGCCTTCGAGCACGATCTCGGCCAGCGCCGGCACTTCGAGATCGATGGTGCGGCACTTTACGACGTCAACCGGCTCACCGGCCAAACCGCCGGCGATTTCCAATTCAAAAACTCCGGCGCGCGGTTCGAATTGCGAAGCAACGTACACCGCCGGCGGCACACCGATGCAGACCGCCACTTGAAAATTTTTCTGGCCGCGCTTCTCGGCATTGCGCATGAAGTCGTGGCCGTCGTGGCCCGGTGTGAAACGAAGGGTCACTTCGTTTTTCGACACCAGCATCATGCGGTAGATCGCCAGATTGTTGCCGAACTCGGGGTCTTTGATGATCACGTGGCCGGCGGTGATGTACGGTCCACCGTCGCGCGGATTGTTCGTGCACAGTGGCAGCTTCGTAATATCGACGTCTTTCCCCTCGTAAACCACTTCTTGGCACGTACCGCTGGCCACTAATCGGGTTGGGATCGGCTGGCTCGCCCGCTTCACGGTTTCGTCGAAAACGTTCTCCTGCGACAGGCCGAGCGCCAGCGCAACTCGCCTGTCGCTGGCCAACAATTGACCGACCACCGGAATCTTGTTGCTCTTGACGTTCTCAAACAGCAGCGCCGGGCTGTTGGGCTTTTCATTGTGGATCTTACAAATCGCGCCCAGCTCGTGCTTCGGATCGACCTCGGCTTTGATCTTCGTGAGCTCGTGCTCTTCTTCCAAGACTTTGAGAAACTCGTGCAGGTCCATCATGTCGTAATTACCAACCGTCCTCTCTAATTCAGCAGCGACAATTTCGCTTCGAATCCCAACACCGTTTTTGCCTTTGCCACAGAGTAACCGCTGCAGGCTCCATCCAAACCCTCTCGTAGATCACTTACCTGGGAAAGATAGCGGCTGGCAAGCTCGCGAAACGAAATGTCCACCAGATTTCCGGTTGCGGCGATGTTAAAAATTTGATGCCCCGGCAGGGTCGCTTCCAGCGCCAAGCGCACCGCGCGCGCCGCGTCGCGCGCGTCAATATAGCTCCAAAGCGCGCCCGTGCCGCGAACGAGCGGATCTTTCTTGCGCTCTAACAGCATAGCGCGGTGCGCTTCGGTATAGATGCCGGAGAAGCGCAGGCTCACAATCGGCATACCGCTCTTTCGGCTCAATGCGTCGCAAAGCGTCTCGCCGACGAGCTTCGTGAGTCCGTAGGGATCTTGCGGCCGCAACGGATGTGCCTCGTCCACTGGCAAGTAAGCCGGCAACAAATCTGTCGAAGGATAGTAGAGTCCATAGATCGCCAGGCTCGAGCCGCAGACGATTTTCTTCACGCCCGTCGCCTGCGCCGCCGCGAGAACATTATTCGTGATCGCCAGGTTTTGGTTGAACAGCTCGGCATCGCCGGCGCTGTCACGGAACTCAAATTTCAACGTGGCCGCATTAAACCCGTTCTCGGTGTAGGGGAAACGTACGCGCGCCAGATGCACCACCGCATCGGCATTTTTAAAATGGTCGGCAAGCCGGTCGATTTTCGTCAGATCGGTCACATAGGTGGGGCACAAACACTCGCGCGGCTTGATCGTGTCGAGCACCGAAACGCCGTGCGCGTGGGTGAACAGCTCGCGCACGACAAACTGGCCTAGTCTCCCCGAGCCGCCTGTAACAACCACGCGCATGGCTATTTCCCCAATGAACGGAAATAGCCGGCCTGCTCGAGGTCTTTGAGTAAGCTATTGTCGACAAAATCGCCGGCCTTTGCCTCGCGCGCTTCTTTGCCCGGCGTGCGCTTGAGAATTTCGTCAATACTTTCCGGCCGCACGTAGGGAATCCGATCGCCGCTGTAACGAACATAGGTTTGATGGAGCTGCGCCAGGGTTTCCGGATCGACGACCTTGGTGTACTTCGACAGCACTTTCATGCTGAACTCTTTGTCCGCGCGCAGCCGCTGCAAACCTTGATTAAAACCACGCATAAACCGCAGCGCCGTGTCGCGCTGCGCGCGAATAAACGGTCGCGTGGTCGACAGCGGTGTGTTGGGAAAAACGATCTTCAATTGCCCGACGTCCTGCAGCTCATGCATGCCGGCCTTGGCTGCACGAAAATTGCTCGGCGGCGATAGCACCACCGCATCGAGCGCACCGGAAATCAGCGCCGCCAAACCTTCCGGCATGCCGCCGGTCTGAATCACCGTGACCTGCCCGCGCTCCATGCCCCACTGCTGCAGCGCCGCGTCGAGCGCCCAATCGGTCGAGCCGCCCAGGCGCGTCACACCGACTTTCTTGCCGCGCAACTGCGCCGGTTGTTTGACTTCCGACCGCGCCATGATCGAGAACACCAGCGAATTGCCGGTGTTGCCGATCAAAACCAAGTCCGAGCCGCGCAGCGACGCGTTGATCACCGGAACTGACGGTCCGTAGGCAAACGGCACATCGCCGCTGAGCATCGACTGGATCAACAGTGAGCCGCCTCCAATGTAGAGCAGCTCCGTGTCGAGCCCTTCGCGCTTGAAGTAACCGCCTTCCTGCGCCACCCAGAGAGACGACATGGCGCCGCTGATGGCGCTGTAGGCGACTCGCAGCGGCGCGGCGCGCGACACCGAAGGTCCAAACAGCAGAAAAAGCGCCAGCACAATTGCGTGAATCATCAGTTAGAAAAGTCCTTTCGCGCGAATCCCCGTGAACGAATCGATCGTAACCATTTCATCCGCCCGCGCAGCGGTAACAACGCCCTTGGGCGTCTTACCTTGCCGCACCGCTTCTATGCCGGCAAGAATCAGCTTGCGAAGCAAGATCACGCCCTTGTCGGACGTGCCGAGCTGTTCGGTGCGCCGATCGAGTTTGGGCTGCGTCGTCTGGCAGGCGATATCCTCGGTGCGCACGCTGCCACGAAACGGGGCAAACTGCCGTTTGTCATAGGGCTTCTTTTGCACCGGCGCCTCGACCCGCCGGCTGGGCGAAAGTTTTTCGAAGAACTCAGGATCGTCGCCCATGTAGTGGTTGACGGTGTAGAGTGTAAAGCTCTCGTCGTCGTTGGGCGTGACAAACATGATGTGCGCATTGTGCGAGCCGGCGGCGAGCGCCTCCTTGGGTTGTTTGAAATGAGTGAATTCGGTGTCGCCGATCTGCATCACGCTCGGCAGCGCAATGCTCTTTTCGTCGACATATTCCGTCGCGTCCGTCGGCCCTGGCTTGCGCGAGATCACTTTCATGCCGTAGGCAGTTTCGACGGCGTCGAATGGCGGCACATCGCGATAGTTAAAAAACCAACTGCGCCAGGTGCCATCAGTCGGATCGGCACGATGGAGGATCGAGAAATGCACCGGATCGGCGCCGTTCTCGATAAAGTTAAACCAGTTGTAATGGAACTGCCGGGTCGCTTCCAAAGAACGCTGCCCCGCGGAGTCGCACAGCGCTTTGTACTTGGGCAGCGGCGGCGGACTGTCCTGCTGCGGTCCTAAGTAAGCGAAGAGAATGCCGCCCTGCTCTTTGACTGGGTAGGCGAGATGCTTCACCTTCCGAGGAAACTGACTGCCCGGCGGCTCGCCGGGCATGGCAAGGCATTGGCCGCGCACATCGAACAACCAGCCATGATAGGGACAGCGAATGCCGCCGTCTTCAATGTCGCCGTATTCCAGCGACGTGCCGCGGTGCGGACAGCTCTGGCCGACAAGTCCGTAGCGACCGTTCGGATCGCGAAACAGGACTAAATCTTCACCAAGAACTTTAACGGCTTGGGGAATGTCGCGCAGATCGCGCGTTGTGCCAACGGCTAGCCAATAACGGCGAAACCATTCGCCAACGGTTGTACCGCGGGCAACGCTGGGGAAATCAGACAGAGAAACTTTCTTACGGGAACCCATGAATCGACGGCTGCAGCGGGCGGTGCCCAAGGCATGCGACTATTCATGAATTAATATGTGCTGGGGTGGCTGTCAATCGCGACGGCAGCCTACTAGATGACAAGTGGACTCGCGCAGTTACGAAGCCAATGCCGCAGCTGGCCGAGGTTGGAGATAACGGCGCACGGCTTTTCTGAGGGTCTCTACGTTGACCGGTTTGTAAATAACCTCGGCCGCACCGGCCGCGATCGCATCGGCAAAAAGACCTTCCTTCATCGACGCAGTCAAAACCACGATCGGAGGATCACAAGAGAGCCGACGAGCCTTGATGCGGCGGATCGCTTCGATCCCATCCATCACCGGCATCATCAGATCCATGATAATCAAGTCGGGCCGTTCGTTGATCGCCTTTCTGATTCCTTCCAGGCCATTGCTCGCATGGATGGTTTGATAGCCCAAGTGCTCGCCGATGACGACGAAGAGATCGCTCAAGCTATCGTGATCTTCCACCAATAAGATTTTTTGACTCAATTGAACCTCCAACTTGCCTCGGTCTTAGTGGACTGGGCACAGCACCGCAACCACTATGCAGAAAAAACTCGGCAGGTTTGTTGGTAGAATCTTATTGTTCATCGCCGTTGCCAAGCAGAGTCGCGGAGCCAATCGCTAGCGCCGCGGACCCATTAATAGTTCCATTGACGAGAAATTATTTCAAGACTCTGCGCAGTAAATGCCCTCGAATGCGGCAGTGTCAGACCACGTACTTGCCCAATGTGCCCCCAAGCGCGGCAACACCTAAAGGCTTAGGTAAATAATCTGACGCCCCTGCTTGCAGAGCCGCTGCCCGGTGTTGGTCGTCGATCAAAGCCGTACACACCACCACGGGGATATCCCGCGTAGCTCGATTATTCTTGAGCAGCCGCGTGGTTTCGATGCCGTCGAGGCCGGACAACATAAGATCCATGACGATCACATCCGGGCGCTCGGTTGAAGCTATAACAATCCCTTCCATCCCAGACTCGGCGCGCACAACCTCATAGCCCAAGTGCTGCGCCATCGTCACGAAGATCTCCTGGAAGTCCGGATTGTCCTCCACCAGCAGAATCTTTCGTCCCATGCTTGTTTTAAGCCGACATTAAGCACAGAACGCTCCAAGAAGTATACTGAATGGTTTTCAGCTACTTAGAGCTGCCAGGCATCGGGCTCATGAAGGAAATATTTTACAGTTGTGCAGGGACAGAACGTTGACAAGACCTGGTTCACTAATGGATATTGAACCAATCCAACGAAGACTACCGCTTCTTAATGTCATCGACAAAGGGAAATATGAAATGAACCCAAGAGAACTCAACGATGCCTATGCAGTTAAATCGCTGGACGATCTGGCGAAAATTTACGCCGAGCCGTTCCCCCATGTCGCCACCAAGGAAACTGACCACATCACTGAGGTCGGGCGAAGCTTCATTGCGGCATCACCATTTCTGGTGCTCGCGACCTCTAATGGGGTTAGCATCGACTGTTCGCCGAAAGGCGATGCGCCGGGTTTCGTGCAGCTCCTCGACGACCGCACCTTATTGATCCCTGACCGGCCGGGCAACAACCGCATTGACGGGTTGAAGAACCTGCTTATTGATCCGAAGGTCGGACTCATTTTCATGGTCCCGGGATCGAATGAAACCTATCGCGTAACTGGCAGCGCGACCATCAGCACGGACCCGCAGCTGCTGAAGCGCTGCGAGGTCGGCGGCAAGCTGCCGCGCGTGGTCATGGTCGTCGCTGTCGAGGAAGCGTTCAATCACTGTCCCAAGGCCTTTGTGCGTGCCAAACTGTGGGAGGCGAAGGCACAGCAGAGCGGCGCCCCCACCCACGGCGACTTCGCCGCTGCCCGCGACGGCAAGGATGCGGATTATGCCAAGAACTACAATCAGAAGTACGCCCAGCGCATAAAGAGCGAGCTTTACTGACCGAACTGCGAAACGAAAATCACCATCGCTTGCTGAACTTGCGCCGCCGTTCGACGAAATTTTCGAAGAAGATCGCTCATCCCCACCACCGCCGATCCCACCCACCAAGAGTTCCTCGTGCTCATCGTTTAGGACGAAAAAAACCTACCGTGAGAATCTCCGCCTAACACGACTGCGAAACGCCAAGCTCCTAAAAAAACAAAGGCCGGGTTTATTGCCCGGCCTTTGTTTTTTTCTTTGGGTTGGTTTTTAGTTCTTACAACTCACCCAAGCAACCACCCCGACCAAACCCGCCCCCAGCAAGAACATCGCAGAGGGTTCCGGCGTTTGCATCGTTGGCGGAAGGGCTACGATTCGAATCGCACCGGCATCGTAACAGGGGTCCACCGCTGGGTTAAACGCTGGAGCTACCTCCATCTTGCGTTACCAACACAAGCATTACCGATAGACAAGTGTAAGGCAAACTTACATTTTTATGAAGTTTCATGGGCAACTTATCAAATTTATTCTATTTTCCCTGAAGCTCTGCCAACGTCTTCTTCGCTTCGTCGACTCCCGGAAAGCTCTGGTTGCTTGCCAATGCCTTTGTGAGCGATTCCTTCGCTAGAACTTTGTCGCCGGACCTGTTGGCCGCCATACCGAGGTGATATAGAATCGCCGGGTTCGAGTTCTTCGTCTTCTCACTGCTTTCCTTAAGTAGATCCAGGGCCGTGCTATAGATCCCCTTCTTGTAATAGATCCACCCCAATGTGTCGCCGATGCCGGGATCATTGGGATTGGCTTCCCTCGCACGCTGTGCAAGGCCCAGAGCGATGTCCAAGTTTCCGCCGTATTCAGCATAGTTCCAAGCCAGATTGTTAACTGCCGGGTAAAAGTTTTTATCGATATCGAGAATCTTCTGGTAATATTCGTTCGATTTTTGCGGTTGTTTCTTAATGTCGTAGAGAATCCCCATCATCATGTAGGGTTGGATGGCCTTGGGATTCTTTTTGATAACCTTCTCATACTGCTCAATCGCAACGTCAAATTTCTGTTGCGCGGCATAGGTATTGCCAATCAGAAAATACGCCGACAAAAGATTTGGATTGAGCTCGGTGGCTTTGTTGAGATGTTCAATCGCTTTGACGAAGTCTTTGCCTTCCAGGTGGATTTGACCGAGCAGTTGGTGAACTTGTGCTGGATTTTTCGAGTTCTTCAGGTGTTGTTGGACCAGCTCCGTGGCACCCTTGCGGTCGTTTTGCCGCAGCATCAGTTGCGCAATCGCTGTGAGGGCTTCGTTGCGGCCAGGATCGAGCTTTAGGGCAGCCTCATACTCCTTGATCGCTTCGGGATACTTTTTCTGGATGACGTACACAGCCGCGATATTGAGCAGGGGGGCCGGGTCGCGCGGGCTCAATTCTCGCGCTTTTTTAAACAACTCCAGCGCTTTGCCACCGTCGCCCCTGCCGAGACGCGCGGCACCGCTGGTGATGAGTGCCGCCGGATTATTCGGTTGAATACTCAGCACCTTGTCGCTTTCTTCCAAGGCCAAGTCCCGATCCCCAGTGGCCAGATGCAGCTGCGCCAAGCTCAAGCGTGGGAAGGTCCAGTTTGGGCTCAGTTCAGTGGCCTTCGCAAAGTTTTTCTTTGCCTCTTGAATCTTGTTAGACCGAATCAGCGCCTGCCCATAAAAATAGAATCCACCGGCAAACTGCGGCGCATTGAGAGTGACCTTCGACAGGTCTTCGATCGCTTTGGGAATATCGTTGCGGCCCAAAGCGAGCCGCCCACGGTAAAATAAACCTTGGGTATCGCTCGGCTGAGCCTTCAGAATGTCGTTGACATATTCGGTCGCTTTAACAATGTCGTTTTTACTGACGTAGAAATCGGCAAGCTGTTTTTTGGCAACGATGGAATCGGGCTTCTTCTTTAGAAAGTCCAGGTAGAGTTTCTCGAGCTCCGCGGTGCGGCGACCAGCGGAATAAAAGCTTCCCAGCACGTTTAGTAACTCTTCGCTTTCAGGATCGCTCTTGATCGCCGCTAGCAATTCTTCCTCGGCCTTCTGCGAATTATCCGTCGCCGCATACAGCTGGGCGAGAGCGATTTTGGCTCGATTGAGCTTACCGTCGAGCTCCAGTGCTTTGCGATAAGAGGTTTCGGCAGCCTTAAAATCACGCTTGAGAAACTGAATCTGTCCGAGATCGACATAGATCTGCGCCTTGCCGGGTTCTTTCGTCAGAACTTCTTGCAGCTGTTGAATTGCGGTGTCCGGGTCCTTGCTTGCAATCGCGATCTGCGCGGCCAGGTAGCGCGCTTCCTGCGCGTCCTTGTCTTGCTCCTGAATTTTTTGCAGTTCTTGCTTGGCCTTCGGGAGGTCTCGCGCGAGCAACAATAAGTTGGCCATTTGGTAACGGGCTTGAATGAAATTGGGCTTGAGATCCACGGCCCTGACAAATTCGGCGTAGGCGGCTTTCGGATCGCCTCTTTTGAGCAGCGCCACGCCAAGCTCGTGGTGTGCTTCCGGATGCGCGGGATCGACTTTTAATGCGTTTTTAAATTCGATAATCGCTTCATTGACTTTGGCCGCCGTCATGAAATCGCGCGCCTTAGTCAGATAGCGATCGCGTTTGGTCTGCGGGCTAAGGCCGATTTCGAAATACCTTGCCGCGCCAAAACCTAGCACCGCGATGACAACGCCCAAGATGATAAAACGTCTCATGACGATTCCCTTCGCTGATCTAGTTCACGATACGCTAAGTTGTGGCACTATTGATTGGTCGAACGTTCCGCAAAAAACTGCACGGTCTTTTCGAGCCCCGTTCTGACGTCAACCAGAGGCCGATAGCCGAGCAAGGTCTCAGCCCGAGTTATGTCAGCCAAGGAATCGCGCACATCCCCCTGCCGAGACGGCTGATATTCCACCTGCGCATGGATTTGCAGAATGTCTTCAAGCGAGCGAATCAGATGGTTGAGCGTGATGCGCACACCACATAAGAACCGCCTGTCTCTTTGCTACTTCTTATTGGCCGAACCGCATTGAATACTGCTGGTCGTAGTAACGCCGATACTCACCGCTCTTAATTCGTCGCCACCATTGCTGCTCCCTGCAGAACCAGTCAATCGTATCTCGAAGGCCGGCATCGAGCGAAATACTGGGTCTCCAAGACAGCTCGTTGCTTAGCTTCGATGCATCGATCGCGTAGCGCCGGTCATGGCCGGCCCGGTCTGTAACGTAGCGGATGAGACTTGGAGGCTTGCCTAAGGCTCGGAGTACCTGTTCAGCCATGTGGAGGTTGGTTTGCTCGCCGCCGGCGCCGATGTTATAGATCTCGCCGACCGTGCCGTGCTCCAAAACACACAGCAAAGCACGGGCATGGTCCTCTACATGGATCCAGTCTCTTACTTGCATCCCATCGCCATAAAGTGGCAGCGATTTATCCTCTAAAGCATTCGTGATAAAGAGCGGCAGAAATTTTTCCGGGAATTGATAGGGTCCATAGTTGTTGCCGCACCGCGTGATCAGGGTCTGCACACCGTAACTTTTGTGATAGGCCCGTAATAGCAAATCAGCAGCGGCTTTACTTGCCGCATAGGGGCTGTTGGGCTTAAGCGCATGGTCCTCGGTAAATGCACGACCCCCTGGGGCCAGCGCACCGTAGACTTCATCGGTCGAAACTTGCAGAAAACGCTCAACCGGCTGGCTGCAGGCAGCCTCCAGCAGCACGCGGACACCTTCAACGTTGGTACGAAGAAACGGCGCACTATCCAGAAGTGAGCGATCGACGTGCGTCTCGGCCGCAAAGTTGATAACCGCGTCGATATTTTCCTTTTGCAAGATTTGCTTGGTTGAGGCCAAATCTGCAATATCACCTTGTACGAAATGATATCGCGCGGGATCCCTAGTTTCCCTGTCCTTGGAAAAATTCTCTAGATTGCCGGCATAGGTGAGCAAATCTAGATTGACAACTCGGTAGTTGGGCCGCTCTCGAAGAACCAGCCGAACGAAATGACTACCGATAAATCCACAACCACCCGTGACTAGCAGATGCTTCAACCTCAACTCCTCAGCTGATTTTGTCCAAACGCCTCAAGAACCAGTGTAGTCGAAGCCATTATCTGATTGGGCAAGAGGGGGCCAGATTTGATCGCGTCGCGATAGCGTCGGCGTAGCAATCGGCCAAGTAATGCCTAAAGCGGGGTCGTTCCAAAGCACACCGCGTTCACAATCAGGCGCATATTCGTCGGTTACCATATACAGCAAAACGGCTTGCTCGCTGGTCACACAGGCGCCGTGGGCAAATCCTGCCGGGATATAGAGCATGCGTTTGTTCTCCGCGGACAGCTCGATTGCCGCCCACTGGCCGTATCGCGGCGAGCCCTTGCGAAGGTCGACCGCCACGTCAAATATCGCACCTACTGCGGCGCGTACCAGCTTGCCCTGAGCCCTTGGAGCGTTTTGATAATGCAAGCCACGCAGCGTTCCGCGAGTGGAAAAGGAATGATTGCACTGCACGAATTCCTCTTGGATACCGCAGCGCGCGAACTCTGATCGCTTGTAGGTCTCCATAAAAAAACCACGCTCGTCAGAAAACACCTTGGGTTCGATCAACAGAACCTCGGGAAGATCGAGAGGTGTAAACACGAACGGCATTACAACAGAACCTCGGAGTCGTCGCCGATCATCAGCCTATACGCGTGATGAGTGCCATGATCTTTAACAACGACAGAATTTTTACCTAGCAAGCTGTCCTCTAAGCGATCGACGTTCTCTACCCGTGCGGATTCCAAAAAAACGCAGTGCTCCAACACCGAAGAGATAATTTGGCAGCCATCCGCAATCGAAGTAAACGGCCCGATAAACGAATTTTCAACCAGGACGTTATCCCCAATAACGACTGGACCGCGAATTTTGCTTCTCACGATCCGGCTATTCTTGCCCAACTGTACACGGCCGGTCACATTACTCGCGCTGTCGACGTCGCCTTGGATAGAGCGTTGAATCCAATCGTCGAGAACCACAGTATTGGCCGTCAAGAGGTCGTCTTTCTTGCCCGTGTCCAACCACCACCCGTCTATCTTGTCGCTAAGCACCTTACCACCGCGGATGAGCAACGATTGAATAGCGTCAGTGATTTCTAGCTCACCGCGCCACGAGGGCTGAATCTGGCTTATCGCATGGTGAATCTCGGAGGAAAAAATATAAATCCCAACCAACGCCAAGTTGGACTTTGGTGCATTCGGTTTTTCAACGAGGTTTCGCACGCGCCCAGCCTCGTCGATCTCAGCGATGCCGAAAGCGGAGGGGTTGCTCACCTCCTTTAAAAGTATCATCGCGTCGGCATCCGAACGCGCGAACTCCTCGCAATACTGCGATATCCGCGAGCCAATCAGATTGTCACCGAGATACATGATGAATGGGTCGTTACCCAGATAAGGTTGAGCAACTTTGACTGCGTGAGCAAGTCCCAGAGGCTCTTCTTGAAGAATGTAATCGATCTTCAAGTCCCAGCGCCTGCCGTCGCCAATCGCACTCCTGACGGCATTTCCAGTCTCCGGGCATATGACCATGCCAACTTCGCCGATACCCGCCGCTTTCAAGTTGTCTAGCACGTAATAAAGAATGGGTCGGTTAGCCACCGGGACCAATTGCTTGGCCGCGGTATGGGTCAACGGCCGCAACCGCGTGCCTCGACCTCCGCTTAGTATCAGTCCCTTTAATTTAGCCGCCCCGCTCATTTCTTATCCTGCTCTCGACACGAATCGTACAAATTCCTCTGCGTGGATAGGCTTCCGCCAAGCGCGCATGTGACCGAAGTCAAGTCGCCCAGAGAATTTACGACGAAAAAAGCCACGCGTGCCAATTTTTGGACGGATTAGACACCCGCCTGCCCAGAGGGGCTGCAACACTTAGCCCACCCAACACAACGCGCTAAGCGGTAAAATGACTTGTCGTCACTCGATGTAAGCGGTTCTTGGCCGTTTCTCAAGACGAATTTGCGAAATTGCGTCTAGAACTCCTTCGTCTCACAGGCACTGCCCTGCCCGTTCGGTCATCACCGGACGCATTTTACGCAAACAGCATTCCAAATACAGCTTAGCGTCCCACTTTCGCTAGCTTTTCTCTCAATGTCTTAAAAGGCACACCGTATTCGATGGCCTTTTCCGACTGCTTGCGAGCCAAATCATATCGCTTCTGGTCAAAATAGAGGAATCCAAGGCTGTAATAGGCCCGCCCATAGTTGGGTTCAATTTCGATCGCCTTTAGAAAAGCTTCCTCGGCTTTCTTCAAATTACCAATCTTGTAATAGACGGTTCCTATGTTGAAATGGGCTTCTGAATACTGTGGATCAAGTTCTAGCGCTGCTAGAAAATTCCTGATTGCGCCGTTGGAGTTGCCTTCAAGCGAGTCCACCACTCCCAGGTTTGAATAGGCGATGTGCTTAAGCTTCAGGCCACCAAGGGCGGGGGCATCATCTTTGAGGTTAATGATGAAGAGGAAGTTTTGTCTAGCTGCGTGCAGCTCGTTGTTCTCGAGTTGATCAACCCCCAAAATGAGATGATTCACCGCCGCTGCATTCGAGTTATACTTCGGAAGATGCCCCTTGATTGCCTCGCGCGCCGTCGGCAGGGGGTTCCAATTGGCATCCTGCGCGAACGCTTGGGAGCCTCCGTAGCCGCCTGACAACAATAAGGCGGCCAACACGTAAGCGCACAATCCGCTTCGATGCTCAAGGTCCGCGCAGCAATAAAAGCTCGGCAACAACTCATTGATCTTTTTCATACGTGTTCCCTCTCCGGTAAAGATAACTCAGCCTACACGCCAAACTGGGCAAATGCGTTTCCCAGACGCTGTATCGTCGCAATCTGAAACAATCCGAAACACTGTCATTAACTCCGCTCAACGTCGTAACGGAGCCCGCCAAGTTCAACTCTCTGACAAGATCGATTACTTCTGCGCTGAAATCAGACTCTTTGCCATTTGGAAATGCACAGAGACTGACGGGCCGCTGAAGCTCACGTTCAATACTGCTTTTGGACGATACCAGCTCATCACGAGCCTGGGATAAGCTTACTTTCGTCAGTATCACGTGATTGACCGTGTGCGAGCCGACGTCCCAACCCTCTTCTGCCATCAAGCGCAGCTCGCCCCAGTTCAGCATAAGCCGCTGTGGTCCGCGATTGTTGGCTTTAAAAGCCGCGATAATTCCGTCCAACATTCTGTTTTTTTATCTTCGGCACATGATTTGAGGCGCTCTTGAAGCAGTGTTAGTGCGACCAACTTATCTGCCGGGCTTTCCACTGAGAGATCAAGCTCATGTTCGCCCGCTGGGCAACGCACCCTTTTCAAGTCCGTATGCTTCACACTCCACGCCAGCCGGTCATTCCACAGCGCCGGCGGCGCCGGCGCTCCACTCAAACCCACTAAATAGTTCGCGATTGACGGGGAAAGTTTTAGCGTCCGTGGCAGCGCTTGTATTTCTTGCCGCTGCCGCACGGACAGAGGTCGTTGCGGCCGACTTTGTCGGCGGCACGCTTTTTGGGATCGCTGCGCCCGGGGCCGATTGCTTCATCGCCATGGCTTAGCACCACGCGCTGCGGCCGTGGCTGCTCCATCGACATGATCGGCGGCACGGCCGCCGCCGGCGCCGCCTCACGGGCGATTTCCACCGTAAAGAGCTTTTGCACGACATCTTCTTCGACCTTGTGGACCATTTCCTCGAACATCTCAAAACCCTCTTTCTGATATTCCTGCAGAGGGTTTTTCTGCCCATAGCCGCGCAGGCCGATGCCTTCTTTTAGGTGGTCCATGCTCAGCAGATGATCTTTCCACAAGGTGTCGATGGTCTGGAGCATGAAAATTTTTTCTAGTTGCCGGAGCATAGGCGGGCTGAAGCGCCGCTCTTTGTCCTCATAAACCTCGGTGAACTTTTTCTCTGCCAATTCACAAAGGTCGTCATAGTTCAAAGAATCCTGTTCTTCCGGTTTTAGGTCGAGGCGCAGATTGAATTGGTGATGCATCCCCTCGCGCAGGCCCGGCCAATCCCAATCCCTAGGATTATCTTCCTTGTTGCAGTAACGAGCGACCACATCTTCGTTTAAACCCACAGCCATCTCCAACACTTGCTCTTTGAGCGACTCGGCCTTAAGCACCTCACGCCGCTGGCTGTAGATCACTTCGCGCTGCTTGTTCATGACGTCGTCGTATTCGAGAAGATGTTTACGGATATCGAAGTTGTGCGCTTCGACTTTCTTTTGGGCGTTTTCAATGGCACGCGTCACTAAACCATGTTCGATGGGCACACCTTCTTCCATACCCAGCCGTCCCATGATGCCCTGGATGCGGTCGGCGCCAAAAATGCGCATCAAGTCATCTTCCAACGACATGTAAAAGCGCGACGAACCGGGGTCGCCTTGTCGACCGGCGCGACCGCGCAGCTGGTTGTCGATGCGCCGGCTCTCATGGCGCTCGGTGCCGAGAATATGCAGCCCCCCGGCCGCGATCACGCGCTCACGCTCTTCGGCGCAGGTTTTGGTGTAATTGGTTAGGATTTCATCGAAACGCTGGCGATACTCGTCCGGTGCCTTGTCGAGCTGCTCGCGAATCTCTTCGACCATGCGGGTGTATTCTTGCCGTTTGTTTTCGTAATTTCGCTGCGCCTCTTGAATCGCCGCCTCATAGGGCTTGCGGATCTCCTCGCAATGAGTCTCTGCCTCTTCAAAAGCTCGATGCACTGTTGTGTATTCCTGCACCAACTCGGCGTGTTCACCATCGGCTAGTGTCGCCAACGCCTTGTCGAATTCCATATCGATGGCGCGCTGTTCATAGTTGCGGCGCTTGTCATCTAAGACTTCGGCGAATTGGCTGCGGTCGCCGTTGCGTTGCTGCCACTGTTCCAACGCTTGATCGAACTCCTGCCGTGCTTCGGCGAACGCCGCATCAAGACCTTCGACGCTGCCGTTATCACTTAGCAAATGGCGCTCGAATTCCTGTTTGGCACGCAGAAAGCCGTCCGGTATCGCGCGCATGTTGTGCAGCGCTTCGATCAACGCAGTGGCGGACAAATCTTCGTAACGCTGGCGCGCTTCGCGGTAGGGCGAGATTTCGCGGATTTGCCGCTGTAGTTCGGTCGACCGCTTGAGCGCGTCGCTGCGCTGTTGCTCATACTGTTCGCCATCTTTACGATAGCGCGCCTCAGCCTTCTTGACATCTTCGTCGTATTTTTCCCGCAGCTCGCGCAGCGCGTCTTCGTAACGCCCCGCGCCCTGCACCGGCAACTTGGCGGCGCGGCTAATCCATTCGTTCTCCATGTCCGAGCGCGCCAAGAAATCGGCGTTGCCACCGAGCAAAATATCGGTGCCGCGGCCGGCCATGTTAGTCGCGATCGTCACCGTGCCGTAACGGCCTGCTTGCGCGATGATCGTGGCTTCGGCCTCGTGGTTGACGGCGTTCAACACGTTGTGTTTGACGCCCTTTTCCTTCAGCAGGCGCGACAAATGCTCCGACTTTGCCACGGACACGGTGCCGACCAACACGGGCTGGCCCTTGGCATGGCGCTCGGCGATCTCGTCTACGGCGGCGTTGAATTTCTCAGCCTCGGTTTTATACACGACGTCGGGATGGTCGATGCGCACCATGCCGCGATGCGTCGGGATCACGACGACGTCAAGCTTGTAAATCTTCTTGAACTCCGGCGCCTCGGTATCCGCTGTGCCGGTCATGCCGGCAAGCTTCTTGTACATGCGAAAATAGTTTTGAATCGTGATCGTCGCCAGAGTCTGGTTCTCTTCACGGACATGGACCCGCTCCTTGGCTTCGACCGCCTGATGCAGACCGTCGGACCAGCGCCGCCCCGGCATTAGCCGGCCGGTAAACTCGTCGACTATGATGACTTCGCCGTCTTTGACGACATAGTCGACATCGCGCTTGAAAATCGCGTGCGCCTTCAACGCCTGCTGGACGTGGTGCAGCGTATCGATCTGGCGCGGATCGTAGAGATTGTGCACACCGAGCAGCCGCTCCACCTTGGCAACGCCGCTCTCGGTCAGGGTTACCGAACGGCTCTTCTCATCGACGGTATAGTCGCCCTGCTTCTCGATCGCCGCGCGATCTTCCTGGTTCGGGTCGCCTTGAATCACCGCGCCGCGCTGCAACTTCGGGATAATTCTATCGATGATGTAGTACTTGTCCGTCGACTCTTCCGCCGGCCCGGAGATGATCAACGGCGTGCGCGCTTCGTCGATCAAAATATTATCGACCTCGTCGACCACCACGAAGTTTAATTCCCGCTGGACATATTCCTCGATGGAGAACTTCATGTTGTCGCGCAGGTAGTCGAAGCCGAATTCATTGTTTGTGCCGTAGGTAATATCGGCGCGATAGGCTTCTTGGCGCGAGATCGACCGCAGATTCAAATAGCGATAATCCTTAGTGAGAAACGTCGGGTCGAACAGATAGCTCGCTTCATGGACAATGGAGGCAACACTCAAGCCTAGCTTGTGATAGATCGGCCCCATCCATTGTACGTCACGGCGTGCCAGATAGTCGTTGACCGTGATCAAATGGACACCGCGGCCGGTGAGCGCGTTCAGATAGAGCGGCAGCGTTGCCACCAGGGTTTTACCTTCGCCGGTTTTCATCTCGGCGATTTTACCCTCGTGCAGCACCGTGCCGCCGATCAACTGCACATCGAAATGGCGCAGCCCAATGGTCCGGCGTGACGCCTCACGCACCGCCGCAAACGCCTGCGGCAGCAGTTCTTCCAGGCAATCGTTCTCTGCTTCACGCAGCGCTTTGTCGGCTTCTTCGATTTGGGCTTTCAGCTCCTCGCGCCGCTCGGCGTCGCCGCCCTGCGCCTCCTGCTGCAGCTCCTCCAGCGCACTGCGTAATTCCGCGGTGGCATCGACGATACTCTTTTTGAATTCAGCTGTCTTGGCCGCCAATGCTTCGTCGCTGAGCTGCTGGAGCTCTGCTTCGAGCTTATTCACGTCACCGACGTAGGGCCGGATCCGCTTAACCTCGCGTTCATTCTTTGTGCCAAAGATTTTCTTAATGACAGCTAGCATGCTTTGCCCAGCTCCCTGCGCCTGCCGCTTGGTTTCGTAGGACACGCGCAAAGTATTAGAAGATTTGCGATTATTCTACAGGATACCAAGCGAGAATGAAATTGGCCAAATTAGCGCTCGATGCGCACGGCCGACTCCACTTTATCGCCCAAAAAACGGCGCCCGACCTTAATAAACCGCTCCGGAGCATCGGTCACAAAGAAGCCGTGGCTTGCTCTGCCAGCACCTTTGGCGAGGGACAACTTCTTCAGGGTCGCCTGCACCTCTTTTGCCGTTTCCTCGGCGGAGTCAACCAGCCGCACCTTTTTGCCCAGGTACTTGCGAATCGCTTTCTTAAGCAACGGGTAATGCGTGCAGCCCAGAATCAATGTATCGATGCCGCTTTGCTTCAGGCTACCGAGGTAAGCTCGCACGGTCATTTCCACGACCGCGTTATCGGTCCACCCTTCTTCGACTAGCGGCACAAACAACGGACAAGCGCGGCTGTACACTTCGATGCCGGGCTCCGCCGCCTTCAAAGCCCGCGTATAGGCGCCGCTTTGAATCGTCGCCTCGGTGCCAATCACACCGACCTTCTTGTTTTTGCTGCTGGCGACCGCGCGCCGCACGCCTGGCTCGATCACGCCAATGATGGGCAGCGTCAATGCAGTGCGCAGCCGCTCGAGCGCAATGGCGGTTGACGTGTTGCACGCCACGACAATCATTTTGACGCCCTTTTCGGCGAGGAATTCACTGTTTTCAAACGAATAGCGCAGCACGGTTTCGGTCGATTTGCTGCCGTAGGGCGCGCGCGCGGTGTCGCCCAAGTAAACGGTATTTTCGTTCGGCAGTGCTTCGATGATCTGGTGCAACACCGTCAGACCGCCTATGCCGGAATCGAAAACCCCGATGGCGCTCTCCGCGCTCATTTTGGATTTTCGATTTTGGGTTTTGGATTGTCGCTCAACCACAGATCGCTCTTTCTGGCTTCAATCGGAAAATCCAAAATCTAAATTCCAAAATTGGCCAGCTGCCCTGCCAGCTCTTTTTCACAGCTCGGCGCAAAACCGAAAACCTGCTGCCAAACTTCGCTGGATTCCATGCAAAGATAAGCTTTCGTAGTCGGTGCCAAAGGACGAATCCACCCGAGCATCTTACGATACATCTCAACGCGTAGCGGCTGAAAATAGCGCAGCTTGCCATCGGGACAGAGAACCTGTTCACCCGTGAGCAATTGAGTCTTCGGAAAACGCTGGCGCATGACGCGCTTTAGAGCCGGCGTGTCGCGCAACACGCCCATGCTGAGCCAGGCAATACGCCGCCAATCGACCGCCGCGAAAGTCTGCTCGATCATATCCCGATAGTCGTCTTCCCAGCCCGGGTATTCGATGATCGGGTCGAAGTGAAAGCCCAAACGATAGCCGGCGCTTTGACAGCGCCGCGCGGCAGCCAAGCGAGCGCTGAGCGACGCCGTGCCGTGCTCATCTTGATCGATCACTCTCTGTGGGTTCATCGACCACGAGACCACGACATGCTCTTTCGGATCGATATCGAGCAAGCCGTCGACACAATCGCTCTTGGTCTTTAGCTCCAGCAGAACATTGGGCTGCTCGGCAAAAAACGGCACCACCGCGCGGGCAAAGCCGATGTAGGGCTCCAATGCCAAGCTATCCGTGATCTCGCCCGTGCCAATGCGAAAGAAATAGCGTCGGTGTTTACTTAGCATCTCGTCAGCTTCGGTCAGCAAATCATCGACGTTGCTAAAGACGGTCAGTGCGGCATTGTCGGCAAGATAATCCTGCAGGTAGCAATAGCTACAGTCCATCGGGCAATTGCTGGCGAAATTGATCACGAAATAGTTGCAACAGACTTGTCCCTCACTGCCCGGACACTTCTTCAAAAACTCACCGCGGTGCCGGGCCAGTGTCAGGGTTTTTTTCGCCGCACCGAACCCGTCGCGCAACCCGCCATCGCTTTGCTTGGCATCTACGCAATCGACGATCTTAAACTTCGCGTCGGGCAAGGCCCTGCGTAAATTTTCGTAGACAAGGCTCGACTGCGAGCCCTCTTCGACGACAATCTCTTCGGGTTGAAATAGTTGCATCGTTACTTCGCTGAACGGCCGGCCAACAAGTCAAAGACTTGACGCACGGCATCCTGTTCGAGGCTCTGCTCTAGCTTATGGCTCAAACGCTTGAGCTCGTCGTAACTGCCCGCGCTGAACTGAATCTGCAAACGGCCGCCTTCCAAACCTGGCGGCACTGAGAGCTGGATTTCCGGCTGCAGCTTCAGCTCCTTTAGTCGCTTTTGGATGCCATCTTCGATCTCCGCCAACCGTGGGAAGCGCCAGCGCCGCAGCTGCTCTTTTATCCGTTTGAACTTGTCAGCCCGCCCCAAACGCGGGTCGGTCTCGATATCGCCAATCGATTTATCAGCGAGAACCTCGTAACCCCTGCGGTCGTCGCGCAGCGCGATCTCTTCCAGCCAGTCCATCAAATCGCGCAGATGGTTCTCGCTGGGCTTCAACGCCGAGACCAGCCGCCACAAGGCGTCGCGATCCGTCGCCTCCCAAGTCAACCAGCGCTCAAGCGTCTGTGGATGAAACGCTTTCTCCTGGGCAAACTGGCGCACCAGCGCTTCCGACATCGAGCGGCTCCTTGCAAAACTCCAACGGCATCGCTTCATATTCCGCAGCTTCGGCGAACCTGCCTCGCTTGCGCGCCCCCTGAGTCAAGACCCTGACCTTGCGCTGCAACACGGCAAATGCCCAAGCGCGCTTTTGCAGCGGCAGATGACCGCGCAGGAGCTTTTGCAACGCCGCAACGCGGAAGCGGTCCATGCCCCAAAGCGCATGGGACAATTGATCGGCGTGGCCGCCGCGCTTGACGATCAACGGCTCCGGCAGCAAACCAACCTCTTGGTCAACGGCGATGCGCAGCCACAAATCGTAATCTTCACAAACCGGCAGGTTCTCATCGAAGCCGCCCACTCGATCGAACAACTCCCGCGTCAGCATCGCCGCAGAGGGGCTGACGAGGCAGAGATCGAGACTGGCGCGAAAAATATCACCCGACGGTTTACGGTGAATGTTTCTGGGATTGACCCGCACCCCATCACGCATCCAGATTTCCTCGGTCTGGCAGATGTTGTATTCGCGATGGCTCTCCATAAAGGCGATTTGCTGCTCAAGCTTGCGCGGCAACCAAATGTCATCGGAATCGAGAAATGCCAGATACTTTCCCCGCGATGCGCGGACACCCCGATTGCGCGCCGATGACACCCCACCCTTAACTTGGCTAATCACCTGCACCCTGGTCCCGTAGTGCGCGAGACGCGACTCGGTCTCATCGGTGGAACCGTCATCCACCACGATCAATTCAAAATCGGCAAAAGTTTGACGTAAAACTGAATCAATCGCCTCACCCACCCAGGGCCAACGATTGTAGGTTGGAATAATGACACTGACGAGAGGAGCTGATGACATGAAAGGCAAGGGTCCGGCGCGTTCGATTAAACAAAACTCTCCATCTTCTTAAAAAACTGATCGACCATCATCTTGGCCACGCCGTTGAGCATTCTTTGCCCGACGCTGGCAATCAGCCCGCCAACCTTGGCATCGGTGCTGTATTTGAGCAATGTCTGGCCATTGGCTTCTTCGAGATCGATGGCCACATCGCCCTGCATGAAACCCGGACCGCCGGAGCCGGAACCGCTCAGCACATAGTGCGACGGCGGCTGTTTATCTTTGATGGCGACTTTGCCTTTGTAGGTTCCTTTGACCGAGGCCACTCCCACCTTCATCACCGCTTCATATTCGTCCGGACCAATCTCATTCATGCTCTCGCAGCCGGGCATGCACTGCCCAATGATCTTCGGATCGAGCAGCACCTGCCAAACGCGATCGCGTGGCGCACTAAACGTGTAAGTGCCTTCTATCTTCACCTAAGGAAGCCTCCTGCGCACGACCGCAACGGCCGCAAAACACTCCTGCCAGCGGCGTAAACGTGCGAAAAACATAACGTTCATCCCCAGAAAACACAACATGTTGGGAAACTTATTGGTTGAATACGGCGTGCGCGTCCGTTACAATTTTCCCATCCATGAACCTCTCGGGGCCGATATTTCTCGCCGCTCTGCTGTTTTTCGGGTGGACACCTCGCATACCGGCTCAAGAGCTTTCTCCGAAAGAATTCTTTTCCAGCGGCTACGCCTTGCACACCACGGGCAAGTCCGCGCGCGCCAAAGAATTGTTGCAAAAGGCCGTCGACCCCAAGTTTACCCTGGCCGACTATAGTCTGCGCTATTTGTCGGCCATCGCTTTTGGCGAAAAGAATTGGGATCAGGCTCGTAGCTATGCACTGCAGCTGCGCCAGCAGTACCCGCAAAGCCTCTGGTACGCGCAAGCGGAGCTGCAGCTAATCAAAATTGACCTGGCGGAAAAGAAACACCGTCAGGCGCTTGCCAGCCTGCGCGCCCTGCGCGCGAATAAAAATGCCAAGAACGAAATTCTCCAGGAAGCGCTGCTGCTCGAAGCCCAGCTCCAAGACAACCTTGGCGAGCCGCAGCAGGCATTTGCGCTGTACCGCGACCTGCGCGCAGGCTATCCCAATTCGCGCTGGACCGACGCGGCGCGCCGCGAACAGAGCCGGCTGCGCGAGCGCTATCCTGAGCAGTTTGCACTCAGCACCCCGACCGCCATCGCCGATGAAGCTGACCGTCTAGCGCGCGAAGCGCAGCACGGCGAAGCCGAAAATCTTTATAAACGGCTTCTTGCCAACAATCCCGATGGCGAGTTCCGCCTGCGTCTGCTGGTCAAACTGGCCGCCTTGTACATGTCGATCGTCAAACGCAATGAAGCGATTCCGCTGCTCGAACAGATTGCCCGCGACTACCCCGAAGCAGCGGAAGCGCCGCGGGCGCTTTACCAGGCGGCGCAGATCCTGTGGAATCGTCATGACAACGCCCAGGCGCTGGAATATTTCAAAGCGGTGATCGACCGCTTTCCCAAGAGTAGCTACATCGACCGCGCGCACTTTGCGCTGGGCGACATCTACGAATATTTCGGCAACAGGGAGCTGGCGATTCAATATTACACCAGCGTGCCTAAGCAGTTTCCCAAGAGCAATTTGCGCAGCGATGCCCTCTGGCGGCTGGCATGGCTTTACTACCGTGCCGCCGACTGGCCGCAGGCGCAGACGACCTTTGCCTCGTTGAGTCAAACGGGCGACAGCTCGTTTCGCACTGCCGCACTCTACTGGCAAGCGCGCTCAGCGGAAAAACTAAATGACCAGGAAACCGCGCGCCAGCTGCACCGGCGTATCATCAACGGCGGAGAAGAATCGTACTATCAGGCCTTGTCCCAGCAGCGGCTTGGCTTGCCGCCTTCGGAGGCAAGGGCTATCTCCACGTCGACAACGATGGAGGCCGACCCGCCGATCACGCCCGAGGTAAATTTTCATTTCAATCGAGCGCGCGAGCTTTTGTCTCTGTCACTGCACCGCTTGGCGGTCGCCGAGCTCGACGAGGTCGAACGCCTATCGCGCAAACATGCGCGCCTGCGGCCGGTATTGATGCGCGAGTATTTCCGCGGCCAAGCCTACGGCCGCAGCCTGACGATCGCCAACCAACTGCCGGGTTCGGTGGAAGATCGCGATCGTTTCCGCTTCCCGCTCGCCTATTGGAGCGCGATTCAAAAGAAAGCTCAGGAACGGGAAATCGACCCCTTTCTGGTTTTGTCGTTGATTCGCCAGGAAAGCCTGTTCGACGCGCGGGCCCGCTCGCCGGTATTTGCGTTGGGTTTGATGCAGTTGCTGCCGTCTACTGCGGCGCGAGTGGCTAAGGAGATCGGGCTTGAACCACCGTCGAATGAAAAACTCTTCGAGCCGGAAACCAATCTGACTCTCGGCATGCAGTACCTGAGAGATCTTTTGCAGCGCTACTCGAACAATTGGTACAAAGCCATCGCCGCCTACAACGCCGGCGAAGGCGCCGTGGACCGTTGGGAGCGTGAGATCGTCACCGACGATATCGAAGAGTTTGTCGAGCGCATCCCGTACATCGAAACCCGCGGCTATGTAAAACTGGTCATGCGCAACCACCGCATCTACAAAAAGCTCTACAAAAAAAACTCATGAGCGGCGCGCCGATCATCGGTATCACCGCCGATTGGGCAGATGCGACGCCGTTCCGTGAACCGACGGTTTTTCTGCACCACCGCTACTGCCGCGAAGTGGAACGAGCCGGCGGTGTGCCGCTGATTTTGCCGCCCGGCAAATCCACCAAGAACCTCGATCATTCGCTGGATCGAATCGACGGCCTGATCATCAGCGGCGGCGACTTCGACATCCACCCCCGGCATTACGGCGAAAAGCCTATTGCAAAGTTAGGCGACATCATTCCAGAGCGAACCGAATTTGAACTGGAGCTGATTCTTCGCGCTCTGCGCCGAGACTTGCCGATTCTCGGCATCTGCGGCGGCGCGCAAGCGATCAACGTCGTCCTGGGTGGCTCATTGTACCAAGACATCGCCACCCAGGTGCCAAACGCGGTCTCGCATCGGCAAAGCAAAATGAAAGAACGCGGTGGCCACAGTATTCTGGTCACAGCTAAAACGCTCCTAGCAAGGGCCGTCACTCGCCGCGTCGTCGAAGTCAACACCACCCATCACCAAGCAATAAAAAACGCGGGTAAGAATTTGCTTGTTAGCGCGCAAGCCCTTGACGGCTTGACGGAGGCGGTCGAGAGCACCAACCACGCCTTCGTGCTCGGCGTGCAATGGCACCCGGAGGTGCTAGCACCCAAACGCGCCGACCAGCGGCGCATCTTCTCTTTGTTAATTGCCGCGTGTCGCGGGTAAACACGCTGCCGGCTCCCACGCACTCCGAGCACGCGCATCCCGAACTTGTCCCAATCGTTATTGCCTTCGCGTATCGAAATGGGTTCATAAATTAAAAATTCCGGTGCACCCTGCGGTCACATGTTGCGTAGTTGCGCAACTACGCAATCTACGGTTTTTTGCTTGATCAGAAACCCTATCCGCAGATCAGCGGGTATGGGGTTGCGGACTTGCGCAATTGCGCAAGTCCGCAACCTCTCCAGGATAGAGTCAGTTAGCTAGCACGAACCGGCGATAGGACCCTGGGATTTAGTTAGCTGCCGTTTGGCAAGCGGTGTGGGATCGAGTCTCGCAATTGTCGAGGAATCGCAGCTCAACGTTTTCGCTCCGATCGCGTTCTTCGTCCCGCTGAGGAATTCTTAGTTTGACCACGGCTTCAAGGAACGTAGCTTGCTTTGTTGGCACTCAGGCAAGACTCTCATTTCACAATCGCGTAGCAGTAGGAATCGCGCGGCTCGGGACTGATATTGGGGTGCACTGACCAGCGGCGCAGGACGCCTTCGCGCTGCATGCCGGACTTTTCCATGACGCGGGCTGACGCGGCATTGTCGACGTCGCACACCGCCCAGACTCGGTAGACATCTTTTTGTTTGAAGGCCCAAGCGATCAGTCCCTTGACCGCTTCGGTCATGTAGCCTTGGCCCCAGTGGCCGCGCGCCAGCACGAAGCCCAACTCCCATTTTTCGCCGTTGACGCGGGTGATGATCATGCCGATAACTTGCTTGTCTTCAAGCCGCTCGATCGCCCAATGGTAGGCCTTGCCGACATCCCAGGCGAGCAAACACATGCGCACGTATTCGCGGGTTTCATCGAGGCTCTGGTGCGCGCGCCAACTGACGTAGCGCGTCACTTCAGGGTCTTGGGCGTATTGGCGAAAGATCGCCTCGGCGTCGGAGAGTTTGACTTTTCGGAGTCGTAGACGTTCGGTCTTGAGCGTTTGTGGCTTGATCACTCTCGGTGGGTCCAACAAAAAATCACTGACCCGAGTGTAGGGTCCTGTCAAGAAATATGCAAGAGTTTGGCGGCTTCAAAGCGTCGGCGTGTCGTCCTCCTTGCCGTGCAGCGCGTACCAGTAGATGTTGTTCATGTAACGCCAGCGCCGAATCGTTGCGGCTTCGACGGTTTTCAACGCCTGCGCTTGCAGCTCGGGCGTGGTGCAATACTTTTCGACGATCGCGAAGCCCTTCGAGCCGTGGATTTCATCGGCGTAGATGTGTTCTTCAAAGAAGCGAATCTCCCGCGCCTTCACAGCGAAACCGTAATGCTTGTGCAGCGCCGGCACGATTTTTTTGCAGATGTCTAGGAATTGCGACTCTAGCCCGATAAACATGCCCGCCAGCGCTGTCTGCCAGGGCTGCTGATAAACCATGCGCCAGCCCCAGCATTGCAGAGCATCGGTGCCGCCAAGCACGATCGTGCTCTCGACACTGTTGCGGTCGACACCGCAGGCAGCGACGAAGTCCTTAAGCATGTCCAAATGACGATCGTCCGGATTCTCCTCGTCGCCGAGATTCTCAAACAGATAATTCTTTACGTCGCGCTGTTCGATCTGTGCGCCCTGGTAGGCGAGCCAGTTGAGAAACTGCGCGACGAAATGAAAATGCTGCGTGCAATAGAAAGCCATCTGCGACTTCGTCAGCTTGCCCTGCGCCCAGAGCTCGAAGAACGGGTGGTTCTTACTGTGCTTCTTGTCGCGGGTGGCGACTAGTTGATCATGAAAGCTGCTGCCCATGACTTACCTCGACATTCTGCGGTCACATCCTTGAAACGCAAAGAGGACTTACCTTAAACCGGACGGCCATCCGATTCAAGATAAATCCTCTTTGCCCATCTTTGCCGGGGGAACGCGAAAAAAATCCCCCTCTGTCCCCCTTTTTCAAAGGGGGACAGATTCAGGCTGACTCCGAGTTCCTCTCTTTGGAAAAGAGGGGTTAGGGGAGATTTGCCGGCGCGGTTGGGGAGGCTGATGATTTTACAGCCCTGGCGGCCACCGGGGGCCGCCCTTGCATTAACGATACCGGAACTTATCCTTCGCCGCGGCCCTGGGTGTTTTCGACGGTGCGCAGGCGAATGTCGATCAGCGCCGATTGGCCCCCAGCGATCGCGCGCAGGCCGCGCTCGACGGCTTTGCGCACTTCGCCGGGCTCTTCGACTTTCTCGCCATAGCCGTCCCAGGCTTTGATCATCTGCGAATATTCCGGGCACGGCGTAATGTGCAGGCCGGAGAAATTGCCGGACTTCACCGCCCAGCCATTGGGATAGTATTTCGGGATGCCGGATTTCTGCGAGAGATAACCCTGGTTGTTAAACATGATCGTCAGAAACGGCAGGTTGTGTTCCTGGGCGGCGCCGAAGGCGGCGGGTGAGGGATCATAGTTAAATGAGCCGTCGCCAATCAGGCAAATCACGGGGCGCTTCGGATTGGCAGCCTTCACGCCAAGCGCCGTCGCTAAGCCTGTGCCCAGACCGCCGATGCAGCCGTTGAAAAACGAGCCCGGCGTTAGGTTGTCGAAGTACCGGTGCACTGCGAGACGATGCGTGATCGTCTCTTCCACGACCATCGCATCCTTGGGCAGCGCCTGGCTGATTTCGTGCGCTACCCAGCGTTGATCCATCGGTTTGGTGTTGGCCAAGGCCATGGCTTCTTCACGCCATTTCTTGCGGCGCGCGTCGTTCTTAGCTTTCAGTTCTTCAGCGCGCTTGGCACGTGCCGGATCGCCGTTGGTGACTTTCTTTTTCAATGCCGCCAACAAATGCTCCAGCGACGACTCCACTTCGCCCGTCAAGCACAGATCGCATTGATAGCCATAATAAGGAATCTGACTGCGCAGCGGGTTTTCATCGAGCATGACGACCTTGGCACCCTTTGAGGGCGTGATCGAGGCCGGATGCCACGGCGCGATCACCGAGCACAGGAAAATCACATCGGCGCCCTGCACCGCTTCGGCGGCATCATAGCCGCTGTGCAGTGGGTGGGTGCGCGGAACATTGATCACACCGGTGCTGCGCGTCTCAGCCACCGGGCAGCCGAGCAGCTCGGCAATCTCGACCAAAAGATTCACACTCTTTTGCGTCCTGCCGGCGTCTTCGGCGATGATCACCGGATGACTGGCGCCCGCCAGCATAATGGCGAGTTCCTCAACGCCGTGCGGATCAGCCATGGCCAGAGGCGAGCTGCCGAGATCCGACGGCACATCCTTCGTCATCGTATCGAACAGATATTCCATCGGCATTGACACAAACACCGGGCCGCGCGGTCCAGCCATGGCGAGGCGGCAGGCACGCTGCACCGTGGACGGCACGATCGACTTGGTGTTGACGCCGAAGCTCCACTTGACGGTGTGATCAACCAACTTCGCCGGCCCGCCCATGTCGCCCAAATGGCCTTGCCATTGGCCCCCTACGTCGGGGCCTTCGTCTTCGCCGAAGCCAATGGACTCGCCGGCGAACACAACCATGGGAATTTGTTCATGCAGCGCGGCGCGCATCGCCATCGTCGCGTGCAACGCGCCGACCGTCGTGTGAATGACCACCGCCGGCAATTTGCCGGTTGACTTGGCGTAGCCGCTCGCCATGCCAACGGCGATCTCTTCATGGCGCGTGCTGTAATATTGCGGCATGCCTTCGACGCCAGGCTCCGCCAACGCTTCCCAGAGCGGCGACCATTCCGATCCCGGCGACGCAAAAATCTTCTCAACTCCCATTTTGCCCAGCACGCGCAGCATGCTCTGCGCGCCGGTCAATCCCTTGGTTTGAATCATGCTCGTCTCCTCTCGAGGTTTGCGCTTGTTTGGTACGGTCAGAACGCGCCTTAATCTACGCCAGGCACGCGCAAAAAAGCAACGCGGAACCCCGCCATGCTGCAAGGTTCCTCGCGTGCTTCTTAAAGCCCCTAGGTCAAATGTTGTAAAATCGTTTGGCGTTATTCAGCAGCAGGTCCTTCTTCACATCCAGCGAAATATCGTCGCGCTCCCACAGAATCGTCGCCGACTCCGGCCAGCTCATATCCCAGTGCGGATAGTCCGACGCGTACATCAAGGTTTTCGAGCCGACCTCTTTGGCAACGTAACTGATCATCTTCTCTTCCGGCTCGCAGCCATAATAGCTGTACTCGCTGAACAGATATTCGCTCGGTTTTTTCTTGCACAGCGGCGCTTCGACTTTGCCGCGCTTCTCCCACTCCTCGTCCATGCGCTCCGCCCAGTACGGCAGCCAGCCGCAGCCGACTTCGAGGTAGCCGATTCTCAGCTTGGGAAACATTTCCGGGATGCCGCCGAAGACCATGCCGGTAAGCTGCCGCAGCACCGGAAAGGGATGGCCGCAGGTGTGCAGAGAAATGAACTGATCGAACACTTCGCTGCCCGGTTCATCGCCGCCGAAGGCGTGGATCGAGAGTGACGTATTCAAGCGCTGCGCTTCTTCGTAGAGCGGATAATATTCCGGATTGCCGAAGTTCTTGCGATGCGCCTGCGCCGCCAGCATGCCACCGCACAGACCAAGCTTGGTCACCGCGCGATTCAATTCCTTGGCGCACTCCGCCGGATCGGCCACCGGCAAATTCGCCACGGCTTTCAAACGCGGCGAAGCTTTGCAGTAATCCGAAATAAAATCGTTATAGGCGCGGCACAAGGCGATTTGAAATTTAGGATCACGCACCCGGCCAACGCCGAGACCACTCGTCGGAAACATCACCGCGGTGTCGATCTGCTGCAAGTCCATCGCCCGCAAGCGATCTTCGACCTTGGCGCCAGACTGCCCCAAGGTGCCGCCGAGATTGCGATCGTAGTGTTCGCTGGGAATAAACGACGACCTTTGACTCTTGTAGGGCTCCGGCAAGTAAGGCCGAATGTCGTTGTCGAGATCGCGCGCATGGGCGTCGGAATCTAAGACTTTGATGGCTTCGCTCAACTCCATAGTGCCTCCTGAAAATACTCTCTCGCACGAGAGCCCGATTCTCTCCCTGCCGCCTCATCGTCGTTGGCAGAGCAGCCCCCATCCTAACCTTCCCCCGAGGCGGGGGAAGGAACTCGGATGGACTCGAAACTCAAAACCCGCAACTCGAAACTATCCCAACTAAGCCGCCACCGGCAGCGACGCCGGCACTTTCAAGTTGTAGAGCTTCTCACAATTGGTGAACAGCAGCTTTCTACGATCCGCCGGCTTCACGTCGACCATGTCGCGCTCGATGACTTGCCGTGAGTTCGGCCAGGTCGAGTTCTGATGCGGGTAGTCGTTGGACCACATGCAATTATCGGCGCCCCACCAGGAGAACATTTTGCCGCCCACATGATCGTTGAAGAAGGTCGAAAAGACCTGTTCGTAGAAATATTCGCTGGGCAGCCGGTCGATCGGCAAATTCTGCGCATGGCGATGGCGCTTGAAGTTCTTGTCGCACTGGCCGATCCAGAACGGCATCCAGCCGACTTCGTTTTCCACCGACACGACTTTGAGCTTGGGATAGCGCTTGAGCACACCGGTGAAAATAATATCGAACAGCGCGGTCTCGATCTCACGGGTTTGATCGACACCGATGCGCGGGCGCTGGATGCCCTGGGCGGTCTGCCGGTGCATGCTATCGCCAAAGCCGGTAAGGATGTGCAGGTGAACTGGCATCTCGTTGGCCGCCGATGCCGCCCAGAAACGCTCATAATGGTCCGAGGTAAACGGCAGCTTGGCGTCGGGCACCTGCCAGATCATGGTCCCGACCATGCCGGCTTTTTTGCAGCGTTCCATTTCAGCAATCGCGTGATCGATGTTGTACATCGAAATCAGTCCGACGCCGTAGAGCCGATCCGGCACTTTACTGCAGTAGTCGATCATCCAATTATTGAAAGCGCGGAAGATCTCTTCCTGAAACGCCGCGTCGTTTATGCAATAGAGCGCCAGCCCCAAGCTCGGATAAAGCACTTCGGCGCAGACGCCGTCGGTGGCCATGTCTGCCTTGCGCGCGATCGGATCCCACCCCCCTGGGCGCGCCAACTTGAAACCTTCTTTACGAAAGCGCTCGCGATCCTCCGGCTTGTTGCCGGCCATAAACAATGCGCCCACCGCCTGCTCGGGAACCCCTTCCGCGCCAAACATCCAGGCGTCGCGCTTTTCATCGAAATAGACTTTCGGCGCGCGGTCGCGCAGCGCAGCCGGCATACCCTTTTCCCAAAGATCGGGCGGCTCGATCACGTGTGAGTCAGACGAAATAATCAATTCATCCATGGCTTCCTCCTTATGAGAGTTGGTTAATTTCCTATCTTTTAGCCCAAAGCTGATCGAAAAAGCCACTCTTTTCCATGTCGGTTAAAAAGCGCGTGTCCATGAGCTCCTGCGGTTTAACGCCTTTGGCTTTGGGCTCCGTCTGCGCGACCTCGTCGAGAATCGCCTGAAAAGCTTCCGCTTTGAGCGCCAGGCGCGGCTCCATCACTTTGATCTCGGCATTGTAGGCCGACTCCAGAATCGCGCGATCGTTGAGCCGAAGCTGTTTACCTAAAACCTTGTAGACGAACTCTTTGTCCGTGTGCATGATCTTCACGGCTTCGGCCATCGCCTTCATGTACCGCGCCATCGCCTGTGGCTTGCGCGCGATCGTCGAACGCTTGGTGACAAACGAGGTGGCAGCGTAGGGAATTTTCAGATCGGGACCGTAGATGACGTAGTGATACCCTTTGGCCAAGGCTTGCACGTCCGTGGGCGGCGTTAGCGAGGCAACTTCGATGTTGCCGCTGAGCAGCGCCGTGAGCGACTCCGGATCGCCGCCGGACTGCAAAAACGTGTAGTCGCGATTAGGTTCCAGGCCATGGCGGCGCAGCGCCTGAATCGTGAAGTAATGCGAGTTGCTGCCGATGCGGCTCACCGCGATCCGTTTTCCCCGCAAATCCTCCGGGCGCTTCAGATTGCCGCCGGCGATGATGTTCTGCGTCATCGAATTTTTCGCACTGCCAATGTAGACGATCTCGGACGAGCCGCGCGCGAAGGCGATCACGTTGCCGACGCCGCCGGTCATGGTCATATCAGGATCACCGCCGAGCAGGGCCGCCGTGACAATGCTCGACGACGCGATGAAAACCAGATTGTGGTCAAGATTGTACTTCTGGAAGAGCTTGGCTTCTTCGGCGATCCATGGCAGCGCTTGGGCCATGACTCGGGCGGAATAGATAGTCGTGAACTTGTCGGCTGCCCATGCACTCGCAGCCGTTAGTGAAATCGCGAGAACCAGCGCAAATCGGATTCGCCGCATCATTTCTTACCCCACAACTGGTCCATGAAGCCGCTCTTGTTCATCTCCTCGAGATAGCGAGTGTCGACCATGTCTTGCGCTCTGACGTTCTTGGCTTTGGGATCGGTAGGAGCCAACTCGTCGAGAATCGCTTGCAGCGATTCCATTTTGAGCTGCAGGCGCGGCTCCAACGCTTTGATTTCAGCGTTATAGGCAGAGTCGAGCACGCTGCGATCGGTGAGGCGCAGGTATTTGCCCAGGACTTTGAACCAGAAGTCGCGGTCGGTATGCACGATCTTCGAAGCCTCCGCCATGGCGCGCATGAAGCTGCCGATTACCTGCGGCCGCTTGGCGATGACCGAGCGCTTGGTGACAAACGCCGTCGCTGAGTATGGAATTTTTAGATCGGGACCGTACACCACGTAATGGTAGCCTTTGGCGATCGCTTGCGCATCGGTGGGCGGCGTCAGATTGGCGACTTCCAACGAACCGCTCAAAAGCGCGGTGAGCGTCTCGGGGTCGCCGCCGGTCTGGAGAAAGCTATAGTCGCGGTTGGGTTCCATACCGTAGCGGCGCAGCGCCTGGATCGTGAAGTAGTGAGAGTTGCCGCCAATTCGGCTCACCGCGATGCGCTTACCCCGGAGGTCCTCCGGCTTTTTGATGTTGCCGCCGGCCACCAGCGTCTGGGTCATGACGTTCTTGACGCCGCCGGTGAAAACGATGTCCGTGGAACCTTTCACGAAGGCAGCGACATTGCCGATGCCACCGGTGACGGTCATCTCAGCGTCGCCGCCCAGCAGCGCCGCCGTGACGATGCTCGACGACGAGATGAACACTAGATTGAAATCGAGATTGTATTTCTTAAACAGCCCTGCCTCCTGAGCCACCCAGGGGAAGGACTGTGACATAACGCGGGAAGAATGAATGCCGACGAGTTTGTCGGGCGCGGTGGCTGCCGGTGCTGGTAGGGTCAGTGCAAAAGAGAACAGTAACAGCGAAGTCCAAAAAACCAACGGTTTTATTTGATTCATAGTTTTGGCTCTAGTCGCCCTTTTAACTCCTCAATTGTGCTCTGTCAAAGAAGGCTGCTTGGCTGCCTTCAAGTAGCGCTGATCGAAAAAGTCCTGCGGATTGGCACCGGCGGCTTTGGGGTGCTCCGAGTACACCAAACTCGACTTGATCATCTCTTCAGTAACGTAGGGCACGCGTGGAAACATGCCGCGAAAGGTCTGATAGGCTTCTTCCAGGATCGCGTTGTCATTCGTGACCAAGTAGCGGCTTAACGCTCTCTTTGCGTTCTTTGCGCCTTTGCGCGAGAAATTTTTCAAGACCAAAACCGCTCTTTCCAAAGCGGGATCGCATCCGGATTGACCACGGTGTCCGGCACTTTGCCATCGAGAATCTGCAAGATACTCTGCGCCGCCATGGTCTGCCCCGCTTCACCGGAACCAGGGTTAGCGCCGATGTTGTGCGGCGTCAAAATCAGCTTCAGAGGATCGATCTTGTGCAAGCGACTCGTCTTGGGTAGTGGCTCCTGCTCGAACACATCGAGGGCTGCGCCGGCGATCACGTTGTCGTTCAGCGCTGCGATCAGCTCGTGCTCTTTGATCGCCGGACCGCGCGACGTGTTGATGATAAACGCCGTCGGCTTCATCATTTTTAGCTCGCGCATGCCGATCATACCGCGGGTTTCGCGCGTCAAGACAACGTGGATAGTCACCGCATCGGAGTTTTTCAGTAGCTCCTCCAAGCCGACCATCTTGATGCCCAGCGACGCCACGGTCTCTTGTTTCACGTAAGGATCGTAACCGAGCACCTTCATGCCCCAAGAGTCGAGACGTTTTGCCACCGCCTGGCCGATGCGGCCGACGCCGATGATGCCGACCGTCCGGCCCAGCATGAGCGTGCCGCGGTTTTCCAGCTCCTTCCAGCCGGAATTGCGGATCACGGTTTCATTGAGCTTGAGCCGCTTGAACAACGCGATCATCAACCCCATGGTCGCTTCAGCGACACCAAGGTAATTTTCCAACGTCGGGCTATTGCAGCAGAGAATCCCCAGATCCGTCGCCGCATCGACGTCGACCGTCTCGATGCCAATGCTCGACTTTACCACCGCTTGCAGGTTGGGACAGGAGTCCATGACGTCGCCACCGATGAAGTCGCGTCCCGACGGATAGATAATCGAGCTATCGCCGACCAGGTTGATCAGTTCTTTGCGCTCGTAACGAAAGTTACGAAAATCGTCCTGCGGCTTGCCCAACACCACCTCGCACCCGGAATCACGCAGGGTGTTTTCAACGATCTTGATGCGCATTGGCCCGGTCACACAGACTTTGCGTTTGGCTGCCATTTTCACACCTCGCTACGCGAATTTTCTAAAACCCAAAGAATGCTTCGACTAGCTCAGCATGAACGGACTCATCTGAGCCATCACGGCTTTGTTTCCGTTCGTCTTGAGCTTGTCGAAGGACTCCGAGGCCGGCTTCTAGAATCACGACAAGTTGTAGAGCTTTTTCGCAGTCTCTGCGAACAACCACTTTTTCGCCTCGTCATTCAAATCTTTGCGCTTGCCCAGGTGCTCGATGTTTTGCGGAAACTCATTATCCCAGTGGGGAAAGTCCGAGGCGTAGTAAATGTTCTGATGCGACATCACCTGAGTGGCCGCCCCGATAAGCGGTTCATAATCTTCCGCGTGAAAATAAATGCGCCCGTCCTTCAAATAATCGAGCGGCTTTCTTTTACACATGGGCGCCTCGACCTCGCCGCGCAGCTCCCACTCCTCGCTCATGCGACCAAACCAATAGGGCGCCCAGCTGCAGCCGGCTTCCATGAAAGCAATGCGCAGCTTGGGGAACCGGTCAAACACGCCGCGAAACATCATGCTGCAGGCGTGCATCATCTGCGCAAACGAATGCGACAACGTGTGCACCTCGATGAACTGATCGAACATGTCGCCGGCAAAGTAATGCGGCCCGCGCACGGTGGCGTGCACGCCGACCATGCAATTTAGCTTCTCCGCTTCTTCGTAGATCGGCCAATAGCTTTCGTGGCCGAGGGGATGACGCAGGCCGACGGCAGGCAGCATCAAGCCGACCTGCTTCAAATCTTGCACGGCCCGGCGCAGTTCCTTCACCGCTTCCGGGACGTCCTGGAACGAAACCAACGCCACGCATTTCAAGCGCGGACTAATTTTCTGAAACTCTTCCGAACAAAAATTGTTCCACGCCTGCGCGTATTGCACGGCTACGTCCGGCTCACGAATCCAGCCAATGCTCAGGCCGTTGGTCGGATAGAGCACCGCTGTCGAAACCCCGCCCTTGTCCATGGCCGCCAGCCAAGTCTTGGCATCTCCGGCTCGCGTCCCAAGCTTGCCGCTGAGCGAACGATCCCAGCTATCGCCGGGCGCCAAGCTGGAAACCCGCTTCACATACTTTTCTGGCATGTATTTTTTGAGCTGCGCATCGGTTTCGGTAATGTGTCCGTCGGCATCGATGACTTCAATTTGCGCCATAGCAATCGTCCTCCGTTGGGGTTCTTTCTCTTCCCTGTACGCCCGCAGCAAGCCGGGTGTCAAGCAGGCCGCGCCATGCGCGGCCGTTTCGAGTTTTGAGTTTCGGGTTTAGCCCGGGGCAACACGAAACAAGGAACCCGAAACTCTTTGATGGGGCGTTTGAACCGAAGCGCCGAATCGCGATAACCTCCGCATCAATCGATAAGGAGCTCTTCCATGCCCAACTCTGAACTGCGCTTTTATTTCCGCGAACCGACCATCGACACCAACATCCCGATCACCGACGGCACCGTTAAGCTAGATGGCTTCGATTGGGAATTCGTCCCCAATGAAGAACAATGCGACGCCTGGGACTGTGGCTTTGCCGCGCGCGTGCGCGCCTACGCCAAGGGCGAGAAGCACATCTCGATTCCAGCGTTTCCTAATCGCAAATTCCGTCAAGCCTACATCTACGTCAACAGCAAAGCCGGCATCGACTCGGCGAAAGACTTGGAAGGCCGCCGCGTCGGCATCATGCAGTGGGACAACACCGCCGGCGTCTGGGCGCGCGGTGCCTTGCAGCACTATTACGGCGTCGATATCAAGAAACTAAAATGGTGCTCGCCGCGGCCGAAAAAAGAAGGCGTCGCTGCGGGCATCGAGATCGAAAAGATCGATGCCGGAGGCGACCCGGATCATCTGCTCGATAACATGTTAGTCGATGGCAAAATCGACGCCGTCATCAGCCCCAACGTGCTGCCCTCGATCACTGCGCGCGACCCGCGCACCCGCCGCCTGTTCAGGGATTTTCGCAAAGAAGAGCAAGAGTACTATCGCAAGACCGGCATTTTTCCGACCAGCCACATTGTGACTTTCAAGCAAGCCTTCGTCGACAACCACCCCAACGCGCCGGTGGCGCTACTCAAAGCCTTCCGCCAATCGCGTGACGTCGCCTTCGACCGCTTGATGGGACCCGACCCGCAGATCATCGCTTACTCATGGATCGCCGCCGCCGTGGCCGAGCAGCGCGAGCTCATGGGCGACAACTACTGGCCATACAATGTCGGCGAGAACGTGAAGGCTCTCGAAGCGATGACGCTCTACGCCCACGAGCAGGGACTCACTCCGACGCGGATCGACTACAAGACTTTTTTTCATCCCGAGGCGGCGGCATATCCAGGCAATTGAAAATTAACAGTTGAAAATTGAAAATGACTCGGAACGATTCCGATCACCTGAATCTTCAACTTCCAATTACCGTAAGCCGAAGAATCCCCCTCCTAGTTTGTCAATCACTTTCTTACGCAATTCCGGGCTAGTTTCCGCAACATCAGGAAAGCGGTTCATCCATTCATAGGGCCGGCAGGCGTCGATCACCGCGCGCGAGTTTAAAAACACTTCCGAGTCGGGATGGATCATCGGGTCGAGCGAGCTCGACCAGCTGCGTCGTTGGATGTCGATATCTTCCGCCGGATCGCAGCGTGTCGACAGCGCCCAGACGACATCATCGATGCGTGTCGGGTCGATGTCATCGTCGACGACGATGGTAAAGCGATTCTGATAGCCACCCGAGAAGCACTGTGAGGCAATCACTCCGGCTTGTTTGACGTGGCCCGGATAGCGCTGCTCGATCGCTACCACGGTGAACTGCCGCGGGCCCGGTTCGTGCGACCAGACGCCTTTCACGTCGGGGATGCCGGCCTTCTCCATTTCCTCCCACACATGTGCCGAGCGCGTTATCGCGCGCAGCAATGTCAGCGTGTGCGGCGGCCGCGCCGGGTTGGCGCCCGAGATAATCGGATCGTTGCGGTGCAGCACTCGCTTGACTCGAATGAACGGCTCCGGGCTGCGCGGGCTGGCGTAGTAGCCCGGCCATTCGCCGAACGACCCCTCGTCTTTGAATTCGCCTGGGCGAATTTCGCCCTCGATGACGATTTCCGCGTCAGCAGGATACGGCAATCCAGTGATGTCGCTCTGAATAACTTTGGTCGGCGCGCCGCGCAGGCCTCCGGCGTAGTCGAACTCGCTCGTGCCTGCGGGAACGGGGCAAGCTGCGGCGAACCAATCCAACGGATCACTCGCGAGCACGACATTGACCGGCATCGGCTGGTTCTTCTCGAAATATTTCTGTTTGTGAATGAAAGCGTGCTTGCCCGGCCCGATGTAGATCGACAGCGTGTCGCGGTCCTGCGACATGATCCGGTAGGTGCCGACGTTGATCCAATCCGAGTCGGGATCTTTAGTAATCACCAAGTGTCCTGTGCCGATATAACGTCCGCCGTCTTTCTCATGAATCAGCGGCGATGGGAATTTTAGAAGATCGACCGCACTCCCCTCTTGGACGTTCTCCTGCACCGCACCGGTTTTCACTTCCTCGCGGCGCAGCGGAGTGCAGGCCTTCATGCGCTCATGGTAGATGCGCGTGAACTGCAACACATGATCGAAGGGCTCGGTAATGCCCAACGTTAAACCAATCCGTCTCGGCGAAGCGAAATGACCGAACAACGTGCGGAAGCCAGGCGCGTAATCCTTGATCTTGTCGAAGACAACAACCGGCGCATAGGGCGGATGCTCTCGATAAAGCACATCGACAATCGCACCCATCTCCAGGTTCCAGTCGATGTTTTCAAGCGTTTTGAGTTCGCCGAGTTGGTCGACTTTGCCAAGCCAGTCACGCAGGCCGTTGTAGATCATAAAGCTCCTTGGAAGAATTGCTTAACCGCAAAGAACGCAGAGAACGCAAAGGTGGTTCGGATGCAGATTTAACCGCAAAAAGGATTTTTTGAGCGAAGTCGAAGAGCACAAGAGGCGAAGAATAGCATAGCTATCCGCGCTACGCCTTTGCGTGGTCTTGGCTTCTTCCTAATCGTAGTAACATATCGCCTCGACGGATGTAGATGTGATTGTTTTCTTTCTTGCTTAAGTCTTCCACCAACTTTAGCAGCGACCGCTTGCCTCTCCCCTGCGGCTTCGGCGCGCCGTTCTTTCTTAACGCGCCCACCGCATCACCGCCAGCGTAAATCCGCAGCAACAACTCCTCGTCCGAAACCGTGGCACCGTATTTCTGCCGCACTTCGTGCACGCTCAGGTCCGGCGCCTTCCAGCCCTGCCAATCTTTGGCGCGTTGGCGGCCGAGGACTCTATCTTTGACGTTGGCATCCATGATCTCGCTCGCTTCTTCACCCCAGATGCCGAGGGCGTATTGAATCACCTGATCGGTGACTTCTTTGTAGCGCTCGCCGACGATAACGTTGATCGCCGCCTGACTGACGACGAACTGCGACAGCGGCGTCACCATGATCGGGTAGCCGAAATCGGCGCGCACGCGCGCGGCCTCTTCGAGGGTCTCAGGCAGTTTGTCTTCTTTGCCGACGAGCTTTAGCTGATGGCGCAGGTTGGAAATCACGCCGCCCGGGACTTGGTGCAGATACTGCGACTCGTCATAGGCGAAAGGCTTGCCGATCGCCAAGCCGTCCCGCTCGGCGACGGCCGTGAAATGCTCTACCACGGGCTTCACCGCCGCTTCGTCAACGGTGATCTTGTGGCCCAGCGCGCGCAGATTCCGGGTCATATTCAGAATCGACGGCTGCGACGAGCCGTTGGCAAGCGGCGGTATCGCTGTGTGCAACGAAGTGATGCCATGCTTGATCGCTTCGAGATAACACAGCGGCGCCAAGCCGTTGTTGCAATGGGCGTGATATTCCACCGGCACAGTGCGGGCATTTTTCATGATCGCCGGAATCAACGTGCGCGCCCGCTCCAGTGTCAGCAAACCACCAACGTCTTTGAAGCAAATGCGATAGGGATTGATCGCCGCCGCTTCGCGCGCTTTGCGCGCGTAATATTCGTCGGTGTGGCGCGGCGAGACTGAATAAATCAGATTGACCACGGTCTCCATGCCCAAATTGCGCAGATCGATCACTTCCTGCCGCAACTCATCGTAGTCGTTCCAACAGTTCGACGTCCGAGTCAGCGTGATTCCGTAATGCACCAGCCGCTCCGAGAGCAGCTTCATCGCCTCATGCGGCAGCTTCTCCATGGCGCCCGAGCCATGCAGCCCACCGTGATTGCGCAGGCGCGTGCGGCGGAATTTCTTCACGCCCTCACGCACCCAATCCCAAGGGTTTTCCTTGTGCTCGCGAATGTATTTCTTGATGAAGATCGAGACGAAAAACTCCAGCGACTCAAAACCGATCCGGTCCATTGCCTCGGCCGCGCCGAGCATGGCGTCGGTCTTCATATTGAGCGCCCACAGGCTCTGCTGGCCGTCGCGCAGCGTGGTGTCGATAAAAGTGATGTCACTCATAAGGATTCGCTCGAGTTAGAGTGATAGAGTCTTGGGCCGGAAACCCATCACTCCCCTCCTACTTCTTCCCCGGCAGCGCACCACTCTGCTGCAGTTCCCGCAGGATCGAATAATCCGTCAGCAATTTCCGATCGATCGTTGCCGAGCGCTTGTCGACATAGGTCATCATCTTGACCAGGTTTTCAATCGCCGCCTCGGGCGCAACCAAATCGACGGCAGCGCGGTTTTTCATCTCAGTCCACGCGTGATCGATGGTTTCCTTCTCGTTATTGCCGATGATTTTTTCAGCACTTCTTGCGCGCCATCTTTATTGACCGTCATGTAATGGGTGGCTTCGGCATAAGCTCTAACGAACCGCACCCACTTGCCGCGGTTCGCCTTCAGTGACGCCGCCGTCACTGTGATCGGCCCGTTCATGAACGGG
This sequence comes from Deltaproteobacteria bacterium, assembly GCA_016874755.1. Classification (NCBI taxonomy): domain Bacteria; kingdom Pseudomonadati; phylum Myxococcota; class Myxococcia; species Deltaproteobacteria bacterium. The sequence goes on from VGTH01000016.1 coordinate 66,385, forward strand.
GTCTTTTTGCCGGGCACGAGATGAAAGCCCATCTGCCTCATTTTCGGCTCGAAGGCAAAATCCACCGGCGCCGCATCGATGCCGCCGCGCACCAGCGCCGCCAGACGTTCCTGCGAGCCGCCGAGCTGAAGCAGGGTCACGTCTTTGGAAGTATTGAGCCCGGCGTCTTCAAGCATGACGCGCAGGATCAACGAAGACTTTCCGCCAAGCCGATTGATGCCGACCTTCTTGCCGCGCAGCTGCGACAAGTCGTCGATCTTATCCTTGGACATGACGGTGTAGGAAACGTAATTGTCCCAACTGCCCAGCGACACCACCGGCACGCCCTGCAGGTTGGACTGCACCAAGCCAGTGGGCGCGCCCGAGGTGGCGTCGATGTCGCCCGAGATAAGCGCTTGATAGGTCGTCGGCTCACTGTTGATGCGGATGATTTCGCCCTTGAGCCCATACTTCTCAAAGAAGCCTTTCTCGGCCGCGATCAGCACCGGATAAGAAACCGTGGGAAACAGCGGCACGCCGATGCGCACCCGATCCTGCGCCGTGACGACGGCTGCGCTGCCGAGTAGCGCGACGAAACTGAGCACGCTGAGATATTTTTTCATGGTCACTCCGTCAGCTAAAAACACTTAGAGTCCGCGGTATTATGGTAGAGAGGGGGTACGGTTGCAAGTTTCTTTCCGAGGCAGAGGATTGACATCACCGGTTTGAGGCCTTACACTTCCGGCATCCTCTTCAGTATATGGCCTTCTGATAAGGACTAAACGAAGCGAAGGCCTCTGTCAGTCTCTCTCCTTGCGAACTGATATCTAAAGGAAAATCCGACTAGAAGTTCCCCACGTTCGGTAGCCGTTAGCAGTTTAATTCTCAGGGTCAAAGACATTAACATTCTCTCATAGGAGGAGAACATGGGTAGCAAACTTTACGTCGGCGGATTACCGTACTCGGTGACCGGCGATCGGCTCCAAGAAATTTTCTCGGAGCATGGCACGGTGGAATCGGCCAGCGTGATTTCCGATAAATTTACCGGACAATCCCGCGGTTTCGGCTTTGTCGAGATGAGCTCGAGCGGCGAAGCGCAAAAGGCCATCGATAGCTTGAACGGCACGCAGCTCGACGGCCGCACGCTCACGGTCAACGAGGCCAAGCCAATGGCAAAGCGTGAAGGCTTTGGTGGAGGCGGCGGCAACCGTGGCGGTGGCCGGGGTAATCGCGACGGCGGCGGGCGCAACCGCTGGTAGTTTTTCTCTACTGAATGACTGCACAAAAAAGGGCAACCCACGGGTTGCCCTTTTTGCTCTTCGGAGAGGCTTTACTCGATCCCTAGCTCTTCGATCTTGCGGTAAAGCGAAGACAAACTAATGTCGAGCAGCTTGGCCGCTTCCTTGCGATCTTGCGCAGCCTGATCGAGGACGCGGATAATGTGCTGCTTTTCAAATTGCCGCAGCGCGTCTTTCAAACAAAACGTAAAGGCTGGGTTGCTTTGACCGGTGGCGATGATCGCCGCCGGCAGATCTTTGAGCGTCAGCCGCTCGCCTTCGGCGAGAATCATCGCGTGCTCGATGACATTGTCCAGCTCGCGCACATTGCCCTTCCACGGCAGCGACATCAGCGTGCGCACGACGTCGGCGTCGGCGCCGCCGAAATGTTTGTTTAACTCCGGGTTGTGCTTCTTGATCAGGTGATCGACCAGTAGCGGGATATCCTCGGGTCGCTCGCAGAGCGGCGGAATGTGGATCTCCATGATGTTCAGACGATAATAAAGATCCTCGCGGAAACGGCTCGCTTCTACTTCTTTTTTAAGATTGCGGTTGGTGGCCGCCAGCACCCGGACGTCGATGTGGCGCGGCGTCGTGCTACCGATCGAAAGGATTTCTTTGGCTTCCAAGGCGCGCAGCAGTTTGACCTGCAAGTGCTGTGGGATCTCACCGATCTCGTCGAGGAAGATCGTCCCGCCTCGGGCCTTTTCAAACAGCCCTTCCTGATTGGCAAAGGCACCGGTGAACGATCCTTTCAAATGCCCAAAGAGCAAGCTCTCGAGCAAGGTCTCCGGCAGAGCCCCGCAGTTCACCGGCAAAAACAGCTTGTCCTTACGATCGCTGTGCGCGTGCAACGCCAAGGCGATTAGTTCTTTGCCCGTGCCGCTGTCGCCCGTGATAAGCACGGTCGCCTGGGTATTGGCCACCTTCTTGACCATCTCCAGCACGCCGCGCATGGCTTTGCTGTTGCCGATGATATTTTCGAAACGAAATTCCATTGGACCTTCTGCGCACACCACCACAGTCAACGTAAGAACCTAGAGCCACCCTGTCAACGTCATGCTGGCGAGAATTCTTCCGGAATTCAGAGACGCTCCGCCAGGGAAAGCAATTCCGGGCTGGCACAAAAGCGCCGCAACGCCGCTTTGAGTTTTTGTCGTTGCACGCTGGCAGGCACGCCGAGATTTTCCAGAGTCTGGGCAATTTGCGGGCCGCCTAGATGGATGAGCTTGCTGTAGATCGCGTCGATTTCCGATCTTTCAATTTCGAGGGCGGCGCGAAAGCTGTCTTCGACGCTGAGCGTGGGAGTGCCGCGCCCAAGCAACGCTTTCAAGTGTCGCTCTAGCTGAACGGCCCTATCGCGGCTGATGGATGGATCGATCGCTGCATCGTCGTAGTTCACGATCACCGCTCTACAAGCCGTCAGTATGCAGGCGTGCTGTTCCTCTTCGCGCGCCATCTCCCACCAAAAATCCCGCAGCTCAGGCTGCGCCATGAAGAGATGTGAAAAGCGAAAATAGATTTTCGATACGAGCCGTTCGATCTCGGTGAACGCCGCCAGCGGATCGAACGGCTCCTGGGGATTCATGGGCCTTTCAAATTCTCCTTGAGATATTCGAGCAGCTCCACATGTTTTTCAGAATCGCGGACCATCGAATCCAGCAGGATCTTGAAAAGTCCGTGATAGTAACCGCTGCTCTCTTTGCTTAAATTTTTGTATTCTCTAATGCCCTCCTTTTCAAGTTGAATGAATTCCTCGGTGACCTCGCGAAGCTTGCCATCCATGCCAGCCAAATCGGACGTTCCTTCCAAACTGCCCGCCGGCTTGGTCCACGTCAGGCTGCCTTTGAGTGTCGCCACCATGGCGTGAATCACCGCGCGATGCTTCTCTTCATCGGAGACGATCAACTGCATCAAGAAGCGAGTCAACGGATTGGGCATCTGCTGAAGCGCCTTACGATAGTATTCAATCGACTTTTCTTCTTTCGACTCGTGCGCTTCGAACTCGCTGAGCAGTTTTTCAACCGGCGATTCACCTTCGGGCAAGCGACCAAGATCGAATATCGCTGCAACATCCGCGATCTCTTCCATAACCTATCTCCTTTCCTTCCAAACCGTGTGGGCGGCGAAAAGCGCGCCGCCCACATCTTTGGCAGATTTTGCTAGCTTACATTCGCCGCGCGTCCCGTGTGGAACACGTGGCCCGGTTTCCAGGGCGTGCCCAGCCAGGTCAGTAACCAACGATCGAGGCCGATCCAACCGGCATTGCGCCAGGCGAGCACCAGCCACGTGGCGATCGCGAACAGCATGCCGTTTGTCGAAGCCGATCCGGCCATGATGAAGCTCCAGTTCATCAAACCGCCAAAAAAAGCCGCCACGCCGACGAAGGCACCGAGAATCAAAGCAACGGCAATCGCCAATTCACCAAAGATAATCAGCTTGGAGAACCAGGTGTGCGCCTCGAGGCTGACCAAGTATTCAATGAAGCTCCGATACCAATCGTAGGAAATCGTCGGCTTGGGCGCCATTTTCAGGCCCCGTTTCCAATACTCCAACAGCGCTTCGCCGCTGCCCATCCATTTGGGATCGACAAACTTATGCCAGCCCGCCTCGAACCACATGTAGCCCAGGTATAAACGCAGCGGCAGCCAAAGCCAGCCGAAGCGTGTGTCACTAAACAACAGGCGTGAGACGCGCGGCTCCTCAATCGCGACCCTCTCGGTTTTCATAGTGTTCCTCCTTTCGCAACTTGGCTATGGCGCAATGGCTATGCCAGGTTGCATACATGGAGAATCGCAGCATTTAGCGGGATAAGCCCAAATATTTTTCGCAAGTGCGAGAAGCGAACTAGCGCGTTTTCTCAATATTGAGAAGGCGCAGTTCAAAGAGCCGTGGCGAATGGGGGGAGGTTAAAGATTGGCGGGCTCGGGCGAGCCCCCCAAGTTGGTTGATGCGTGGAATGAGAAGGCGTCAGCCGCTGTATTTGATCGCGCCGATGGCGGCGCCCTGCGGATCTTGAATCCAACAGAAGCGACCGACGTTGGGAATATCCTGCGGCGGCACCAAGACTTTGCCGCCGAGCTGCTCAGCGCTCTTGGCGACGGCGTCGACGTCGTTGACCGTCACGTAGCAGCCCCACATCGGCGGCATGCCTTGAGCATTGGGCGGCGTCGCCATAATGCCGCCGACATGTTCCCCCGCCGCTTTGACGACAGTGTAGGGCATGCCCATGTTCATCTCTTCCAAGCCCCAGCCGAAGAGCTTGCTGTAAAAGTTTTTCGCCGCGCCAGGATCGCTGGTCATCAACTCGCACCAGCTAAAGGCTCCGTGAGTTTTTGCATCCATCGTTGTTGCCTCCTTTGGCTGAACCCTATCACCCTCGACCAGTGCGAGCCAATATGTTCTTACTCGACAAACTCGGTCGCCAGCGGCACTTCCTGCGCCGAGCCGGCGACCGGGCGCATGCTGTATGCGCGCGCGCCGCGCTTGGAGGCGATCACTTTGTGGATTTCCGTGCCGATATAATGCACACCGGTCCAATCTTCGATCGCCACGCCGGCGCCGATCTCGCCGTTTGCCAGGAGTTGATGATACGACGGTCGCCGCTGCACTTCACCGTCGAAGTGCGGACAGCAACTGCCAGGCAAAAAGCCCAGGCAGTTTAACGGCCGCAGCTTATCCGAAAAAGAATCGGTCAAGCCCTGTTCGAACCAACAGATCGCGCCGGCGCTAACTCCGGTGAGAACCACACCCGATTCCCACGCCTCACGCAGAATCTCGCCGGCGCCCCAATCGCGCCACACCGCAAGCATGCTCTTCGTGTTGCCGCCGCCGACAAAGATTACATCCTGATTCAGCAAAAACGAACGCAGATCAGGCGTGCGCTTAAAAAACGTCAGCACAGAGGGTCGGCAGCCAAGTTTTAGAAACGCCGCATAAAAGCTCGCCACGTAATGATCCGGCTCGCCGCTCGCGGTGGGAATGAAGCAGACGCGCGCGTTGTCAGCACCGCTTTGTTTGAGCACGTACCTCTCTAATGCGAGATTGTCGGGGTCACGGTAAAAGCCACCGCCACCGATGGGAATAATGTGTCTAAGCTTCTCCGCCATTCAATTTCCTTTTCGTCCTCAAGAACAAACTTCGCATTGTCATCCTGAGGTCCGCCGAAGGATCTGCTTCAAACGCTGGGCAGCCGATTCTTCGCTTTCGCCCAGAATGACGGTCGCGATGTTAGCGGCTCACGGTCCTTCCAATTTCCGCGCAACCCGATCGTCGATCAACTCTTCGACTTTGAGCTTACCGTATTTCGGATCGGTCCGGCTCAGAACCCGCAGCGCGTTTTGCATGCCTTCACGGGTCGGCGCAATGCGCCGGTCGTAGAGATTGCGCATGCGCTCGTAGAGTTCATCGGCATTCTCGTTGGGCGATAGGCGCAGCCACCGGCGCACGCTGCGCACCACCGCGGCCTGGTTGCTTTTATCGCGAACGAAAACATTGGCGCGGGCAAAGCCGCGCAAAGTTTTCTCCACCACATCCGGCTCTTTCGCGACCAGGCCGCGACGCGCCACCAGGCCCGTTCCTTGATAAGGAATATTAAGCGCCGTAAGGTCGGCGAGCAGACGGCCGCCACTTTTTTGCAGATTGTTATTATAGGCAAAGCCCCACACCGAGCCGTCGATCAGCCCGGCACTCAACGCCTGCGCCAACACCGATTGATCGCCCATCACCCGCATCTGGATTTTGTCCTTCTCCGGGCTCAAACCCCAGTGGTCCAGCGTCATCATAACGAACATCCAAATGCCGCCGCCGATGCTCTGCACGCCGAGGGTTTTTCCCCTCAAATCTTCTGGCCTTTGGATCTTCGGCTGCGCATAGAAATAACCGTCGAGCTTGTTGATCATCCCTGCCACCCAGACCAGATCGAGCCCGCTCGAGATTGCGCCTAGCGCCGCACCCGTGGCTGAGACCGTGTAAAACTCCGCTTCGTTGGCCGCCATCGCCGCAACCGCGACCGGCCCGCTATTCACCTGGACCAGATCCATGTCCAAGCCCTGCTCCTCGAAGAAGCGCTGATCCTTGGCGACAAAAAACAATCCCATGCGCTCGCTAAAGTCGGCGTAGAGAATGCGCACGCGCTTACTCGGCGTTGCCGCCTGGATCGGCGCAGCGAACGAAAACGTCATAGCCAAAAGCACGATTACAAGCATCATGGTGGTATCCTCCGTCGTTCTCGATTATAGCGCACCGATGTTGGCCAGTGTCGTCTTAACGTCTGCTAGGGCATCCTTCGTTAGCGGCGCCTGCGGCGGCAGCGGTGCGCCAACAGCGTAGCCCTGCAACTCCAGCGCGCCCTTGATGCACGCCGCCAGATTGTACTTGGCGAACGCTTGATTCAGCGCCCACAGCGGCCGCTGCAGCGCCATCGCTCTGTTCCAATCGCCGCGTTTACAAGTTTCGTAGAGCTCAACGCTCTGGCGCGGCGCCACGCACGCCGGCCCCGCCATCCAGCCAACGCCGCCGATCAGCATCACCGTCGCCGGAATATGCGCCGACGCGGCGAACACTTTCATACGGTCGCCTACTTGGTTGATGATCGAGAGCAGCCGGCCGGTATTGTTCGAAGCATCCTTGATGTAGCCGATGTTCGCCACATGGCTCAGCTTGTCGATCACCGGCAGGCTCAGGTCGGAGCGTTGAAAATTTGGATTGGTATAAAGCACCACCGGCAACGAGACCGCGTCGGCGATCGCTTTGAAATAGCTATGGACGCCGTCGTCGGCAATCGGAAAATAAGCTTCAAGAATCGCCAGAATCCCGCTGCACCCCATCCGCTCGTACTCGCGCGCCTGCATCTGCGCATCGGCGATCGTGGTCGATGCCACACCGGCAACCACGGGCACCCGGCCACGCGCAGTTTCAATAACGACTTCGACAACGCGCCGCCGCTGCGCCCAAGTCAGGTAAGCGAACTCTCCAGTAGAGCCCAGCGGCGTCAACCCATGCACACCGGCTTTGATTAAGTCATCGCACAATCGCGCTAGGACGTCCGCTTTGACGCTGCCGTCTGTGTCGACAGGAGAAACGAGATACGGGAAGACTCCGTGGAATTCATTCATAAGAATCGCCGGCTAAGCAGCGTATTTTTTCAACGCCGCACGATCGAACGCCAACCCCAGCCCCGGCTTAGTCGGCACCGTCAACTCGCCCTTCACCGGTACCGGCACTTCTTCGAATAGGTGGAACGACCACGGCATGTATTCCACGGTCAGGCCGTTGGGAATTGCCGCAACTAGATGAACGTGGATCTCAGGAATCAAATGGCTCACCACCGGCAGATTAAACGCCTCAGCCATACCGGCAACTTTCAGCCAATTGGAAATGCCGCCGACACGGAACAGATCGATCATAACGATATCCATGGCGTGGGCTTCGATAGCATGGCGAAACGGCGTAATGCCGTAGAGGCATTCACCGGCGGCCAGCGGTGTCGCCAGTGCGTCGGCGACCCGCGCTTGACCCGTATAGTCGTCGTGCACCGTCACGTCTTCGAGCCAGAAAAAATGCACGTCTTCGACGCGCCGGCCGATGTCGATGGCTTGGTTGACGCTCCAGCGTTGGTTGATGTCGCACATCAAATCGATATCGGGGCCGATCGCCTGGCGCAGCAGATGGGCGCGCTCGGCTTCGATTCTCGGGTTGGTTGCGCCGGGCAGCGCCATCTGCGATTTGATTTGCTTCCAGCCGCGTTCAACCAACTTGCGGCCGGCTTTCAACAGCTCGTCAGTGGAGTGGCTGCGCAGTAGCGCGCCGCTGGCGTAGGCCGGCACTTTGTCGCGCAAGCCGCCGAGCATCATCGCCAATGACTGGTTCAAGGCTTTACCCTTGATATCCCACAACGCGATATCGATGGCGGACAGCGCCAGCGTGAAAATACCGCCTGGCCCGGAGCCGGCAGCGGCATTGCGCAGCTTGCGGCCGATCGCTTCCGTGCGCAGCGGATCGTCGCCGACGATCAACTCGCCGAGCCGAGCCACCGCGTCAGTCAAGGTCGCGCTTAGCGGCCCAGCAAAGGTTGTGTAACCAATGCCCTCGATGCCCGAGTCCGTGCGCACGTCGAGAGCTATGAAGGGGTGAAACGGCCGTTGGTACAATGGACCGTCCGCCAGCGGCTCATCGACGGGCAGCTTGATGAGTTGGGCATGAGTCTGGGTAATCTTCATAGCTTGGTTATAAATCGAGCCAGCTTTCTGGCGCAAGCCGGGCTTTGCGCCCGCTACCGAGCTAATGACTTTACGCCGCTTTTTGAGTAGAGTCCTGGCTGATCAACGGAGGGCGTTTTGGAAACTGCGGCGCGTGAATTTCAAATCATGGTGAAGACCATCGGGGCGATCTGCAACCTCGACTGTCACTATTGCTACTACCTGGAAAAAGAAAATCTTTATCCGAAGGGCAGCAACTTCCGCCTCGACGACAAGACCCTCGAAGAATATATCCGTCAGCACATCCACGCCACACCCGGCGAAACCGTCAGTTTCTCCTGGCACGGCGGCGAGCCGACGCTGCTCGGCGTCGACTTTTTCCGCAAGGCCGTCGAGTTCCAGAAAAAGCATCTGCCTCCGACAAAGAAAATCATCAACGGCATTCAAACCAACGGCACAACCATCGACGACGAATGGTGCGAGTTTTTCAGCAAGGAGAGTTTTTACATTGGCCTGAGCCTTGACGGGCCGCGCGAGCTGCACGATCACTACCGCGTCACCAAAGGCCAGAAACCCACGCACAAACAAGTGGTGCAGGCCTTTCACATGTTGCGCAGAGCCAAAGTGCACGTGGACTTGCTCTGCGTCGTCCACGACGTGAACGTAAAGCACCCGACGCAGGTTTATCGCTATTTAAAAGAAATCGGCGGGCAGTATTTGCAGTTCCTGCCGCTGGTCGAAAAGACCAGCGACCCAGCCAATCCGGCGCACAAACGCAGCGTGCCGGCAGCGGCCTATGGGAAATTTCTCAACACCATCTTCGATGAATGGGTACGCCACGACATCGGCAAGATTTTCATTCAGCTCTTCGATGAATCGGTGCGGCCATTTCTCGGTATGGAGCACGCCCTGTGCATTTATCGGGAAACCTGCGGCGACGTGCCGATCGTCGAACACAACGGTGATTTTTACTCCTGCGACCACTATGTTTTGCCAGAATACAAGCTCGGCAACATCCACGAGAAGCCGCTGGCGGAAATGATCGAGGACCCAAGGCAACGCGACTTTGGCCAGAAGAAATGGACCAGCCTGCCCAAATATTGCCGCGAGTGCGAAGTTTTGAGCATGTGCAACGGCGGCTGCCCTAAAGACCGCATCATCAGCACGCCCGATGGCGATCCCGGGCTGAACTATCTCTGCGCCGGGCTCAAAGACTTTTTCAGTCACAGCAAACCCTACTTCAAGAAATTCGCCGACCTGGTCGACGCCGGCGAGCCCGGCGAAAAGCTCATGCAGATGGTGCGCGAAGAAGACGCCAAGCGCTTTGTTCGACAAGCCGGCCGCAACGACCCCTGCCCCTGCGGCAGCGGCAAAAAGTACAAGCGCTGCTGCGGCGGCGCGCGCCCCGGCGCTTAATTGTCGATCCGTCGGATCGGTCCGATCCGTCCAATCTCCGAGGAACAATCATGACCCTCTACGACGACATGCTGAAAGGCCTCGCTGAGATGGGCGCGTTCGTCGAGTGTTGCTGGAATGCACTGGCGCCCGGGCGAACGGACTCGCCGGAGCTGGCGCAACAATGCCGCGCCGTCGGCCTGCACCAGATCGTCGCCAGCATAGACCATTTTAGGCCCTACAGTCCCAATCCTGCTGAGTTGTTTAGAATGTACTTGGGAATGCTGCACGAAGGCGGCTTGAGCAAAGGCGAAGTGAATCAGGTCGCTGCGATCAATCCGGCGCGGCTGATGGGCTTGGAGTAGGGCAACAATCGCTAAAACAGCGAGCTCTCAGCGCTGTGCGCTTCCGTCAAGGCGACGATCGCTTTGTCCATGCCCTCATCGGTGGCCATGCCAAACGCATGCAACAGACCATCGTCCGGCGCTGGTGGATCGACGTAAAAACCTAACTTGCATCGGGCTGCGACGTAGTTTGCCACCAGCAAGATGGCCGCAAGCGACTTGGGATCGTTGCACTGATCCGCATCGTGGTGCTCGCCGATGGCTTTGGCCACGGTGGCGTCGATGTCCCAGGCATCGAATAGCGCGCGGCCAATGAAAGCGTGATCGAATTCGTACATTTCGGTTTCTTTTGCAGTTAGCTGTGCCTTGTCGTGATGCGTCTGCCGGACCACCTGTTCGTAGCAGGCCAGATCGGCGTGCATGAGAATCATTTGGCCAACGTCATGCAGCAACCCCGCCAAAAATGCCTGCTCGGCATCGGCGTACCTAACGTTCCCCGAAAAAATGCGCGCGCCTAGTGCGACCGCCAAAGAGTGCGACCACAGCCGGGTCGCCATGTTGGATTTCACCTTGAATAGCTCCTGGGTCGCCGAGGCAATCACGACGTTGCGCAGGTTGCGAAAGCCCACCACTTGCACCGCTTCCAAAAGTCCCTTCGGATGGTTGCGTTGGCCGAAGAACGGCGAGCGCGAGGCGGCGAGAATACGCGCCGTCAAGCCGGCATCGTCAGACAGGATCCGCACCAGCTGGCGCACACTGACGCCGGGGTCGTCGATCATGCGAATGACTTTCGCACCCACGACGGGCATGGAAGGCAGCTGTTTCTCTTCAATGACTTTGCGAAAATACTGCCGCACCTTCTCTTTGGACTTGGTGTCTGTCTGTCTGACTTGTGCCCCCTGCATAACAATGCTCCTAACAGTAGCATCGGCGGCGCAAAGCATTCCTTAACGCACCACGACACACCTGGAGCAGCGTCAAACCACACAAAGCCACCGCGTTGAGCCGCGATGGGCAATAATATCGTCGGCGGCCTAGATCCTTGGTCGTGTAAAAGGCTTGGCGGTCGCAAAAAAGTCAGAGATTCTCGTCGGCGGGCACGATATCCGTGACAAGGTCGCGCAAAAGCGGTCGCTTTGGCAACGGCTCAATGGTCATGATCTCTGGGGTGAGTTTGGCGATGCATGTGTACTCGACTTCGCCGTTGACTAACGCCATACAGGTCTTGCAGGCGTTAGCGTTGAGGCAGCTGTAGCGAATCGCCAAGGTGCTATCGCGATGAGCGCGAATCCAGCGCAGGGCATCGAGCACCGACATGCCCTCTTCGTAAGGAACGGCAAATTCATCGTAGCGCGCCGCCTCACCCGGAGCGCCGCGCCGGATGCGCAAGTTTGCGGTGTGTTGTGCGGCCTCGGTCATGTTGGGCGCTCGCCTTTGATTCTTTGCGGCGCCATAAAGCGCGCTGCCAATGCGTTGGCGCGCAGCTCGATGATTTGATTTTTCAGAAAGCCGTCGTCGCTGTCGGGAAAGTCTTCGCGCTGATGCGCGCCGCGGCTCTCGCGGCGCGCCAACGCCGCCACCACCACCGCTTCGGCGCAAAGCAGCATGGCGCGCAGCTCAAAGCGATCCTGCAACTCGAGATCGAAGCTCGCCGAAGCCGCCGAGCGCAGCCGAGCCAAGTCATCAAGGCGCATGGCGCGAATGCGCGCCAAAGCCAAAGACAATTTCTCCTCGGTGCGAAAGGGTCCGACCTTTTCCCACATGAGTTGTTGCAGCTCAGTTTGCAGCTCGATGGCCGGAACGCCATTCGAATGCCCGGTAGTTTTCAACGCGCGCAAGGACTGCAACGCATCGTCGATCGTTGTGGTGTCGAATTGGCTTGCAGTGGTACCGAGCGCGCGTTGCGCCGCGGCTCTGCCGGCAACTTCGCCAAACACCAGCGCCTCGGTGATGGCGTTGCCGGACAACCGGTTGGCGCCGTTGGCACCACCAACCGCTTCGCCGGCGGCGAACAATCCCTCGACGCGCGTCTCCATGTTTAGGGCGACATGAATGCCGCCCATGTGATAGTGCGCCATGGGCCCGACCTCGACGACATTTTTGGTCAGGTCGATGCCGTTGGTCAGCAGCCGGTCGATGACCGGACCAAAGGCGGCGCGCAGCTGGCTTTCCGGAATATGGCGAAAATCGAGATAGGCGCCGCCGTGCGGCGTGCCGCGTCCGCCTTCGACTTCTTTAAGAATCGCATAGGCGGCCAGATCGCGCGTCGCGGTGTACTTGCCGAAATCTTGGCCGCCGTAGCGATCGACGAACTCTTCGAAGTTACCGTTGAGCAGCTTGCCGCCAAGCTTGTAGCGAAACGGGTCCCACATGATCGGGTCCATGCCCACCAGGCGCGGCGCCAGATGACCGATGGGGAAAAACTGCACAAACTCCATATCGACAAGCTTAGCACCGGCCCAGAGCGCCAGTGCGTAGGCCTCGCCGCCCATGTTCGCCGATGCGCTGTTGCGGGCGTAGAGTTTGGTCAAGCCGCCGGCGGCAAGAATCACACTGCGGGCATGAAAGATAACAAACTCGCCGTCGTTGAGATTCACACCGATGGCGCCGAAAGCCCGACCATCGCGAACCAGAACTTCGACAACCGCGATGTTGCTGATGCGCCGAATGGCGGATACTTCGCTCACCTTGCGCCGCAGCGTCGCCGCCACCGCCGGGCCCGTGTTGAGGAAATCGACGTAGCAGCAGCGCTTGACGCTGTGGCCCGGCGCCATCTCCTGTTTGATATGGCCGTCCTCGCGCGCCCAGCGCGTGCCCCAGCTTGCCATTTCGAGAATGCGCTGCGGGCCATTCTCGCAAAGCAGGCGCGACAGCGGCTCGCTGCACAAACCACGCCCCGCTTTCAACGTGTCTTGGAAATGTAGGTCAACCGAGTCTGGCTCCTGCGCGCCGAGCGCGACGGCGACGGTCATTTGCGCCATCACGGTCGCGCCACCGCGCCCGACCAGACTCTTATCGAGCAGTATGACCGATGCGCCCGCGCGCGCCGCGGCAATTGCCGCGTACATGCCAGCGCCGCCGGCGCCGACGATGAGCACATCGGTGCTGAGGTCAGCCATGGTCGAATAAAAACAGACTTGCACCACGAAGACACAAAGAAAACCAAGCTAGGAAAAGTAGCTTGCTCAGTAGATCATTTACGTTCGTGCTCTTCGTGCCTTCGTGGCGAGTCCTTTTTTGCGTTCCGGTTAATCTTCCGCATCCAAATCTTCCGCGCTCACCGTGCCACTGCGTTGCAGCTCGGCCATTGCCAGCCGCGCTGCTTCTTGCTCGGACTGCTTCTTGGTTTTACCGGCGCCGCGGCCGAGGACTGTGCCGCCGACGGCAATCTCGGTGACAAATTGCTTGTCGTGGTCGGGGCCGAGTTCCTCCACCAAGCGATAGGCCGGCGGCGCTCGGAAGATCATTTGGCTGATTTCCTGCAGGCGGGTCTTGTAATCGTGGTGCCCGAGCTTCTTACCCGACAAATCACCGGCGAAATATTTCTCCACCAAACGGCGCGCCGCCTCGAAACCGCTGTCCTGATACACGGCGCCGAGCAGCGCTTCAAAAGCGCCGGCAAGAATAGATGCTTTCGTGCGCCCGCCGCTGCGGGCTTCGCCCTTGCCGAGCCTCAGGAGCGCGCCGAGATTCAAAACTGTCGCTTTTTCCGCCAGCACTGTGGAGTTGACCAGGGCGGCGCGCATGCGCGACAGATCGCCCTCGCTACGCGTCGGGAAACTGCGCATGAGCAGGTCGCTCATCGCCAAGTCGAGCACAGCATCGCCAAGAAACTCCAGGACTTCGTTGTGGCCGTCGCTCTCTAACCGCTCAAAGGAAACATGGGTCAGCGCGCGAACCAGCAGGGAGGAGTTGGAAAAATGATAGCCCAACTCATTTTGCAGAGTGACTAATTGTGCTTGCTCGTTCAAAGACACCTACGCAGGATCTTCACTGTGAAGGGGGGAAGCCAGAGCTCGTCCCAGCAGCATACCGTTCACGTAGCCGGCGAGCTCGACATCGACCTCGCGATTGCCAAGATCGTCGTTGCTCATCACAATGACAGGCAAATAGTTGCGGCTAAAACCGCGCCGCGCGCCGGTCTGTTTTTCGATCTTCTCTTCGACCAGCACCGACACCGTCCGGCCCAGAAAACTGCGGCAAAACTGCTCTTTTTTGCGCGCGCCCAGCGCGCGCAACTGGCGCGCGCGACTCTTGATCAGATGAGCTGGCACTGCATTAAGCATCGCAGCCGCCGGCGTGCCGCGCCGTTTGGAGTACGGGAAGACGTGAAAATAAGTCAACGGCAGCGCCGCAAAGAATTCAACCGATCGCTCAAAGGCCGCATCCGATTCCCCAGGAAAGCCGAGGATGATATCGCTGCCCAACGCGGCGTCGGGCAAACGCTCGCGCACTCTCAGCAGTAAGTCGCGATAATATCCCGTGTCGTAATTACGCCGCATCTCTTTCAGCACTTGGTCATCGCCGGCTTGGGCACAGACATGCAAGTGCGGGCAGATCGTTTCGTCGCTCGCCATCAGATCGAGCAGATGATCGGGCACTTCACGGGGATCGAGGGAGCTCAAGCGCAAGCGCGAAATCAGTCCGCGACTGACGATCATCTCCAGCAACGCCGTCAAATCGAGCCGCGGCGTCAGATCATGCCCGTAGCCGCCCAGGTGAATGCCCGTAAGCACGATCTCGCGGTAACCGGCATCGGCCAGCACCCGCACCTGCTCCAACACTTCACGCGGCGGCACGCTGCGGCTCAAACCCCGCGCGGTTGGAATAATGCAATAAGTGCAGGTGTAGTTGCAGCCCTCTTGGATTTTCAGAAACGCCCGCGTGTGGCCCGGTAGCGCGCGCGTGCCGAGCACGGCGACGCCGCGCTCGCGCTTGACGTCGCTGACAGCGACTTCGGCGCCGACCCGCTGCAGCGGCGCATTGACAAAGCGCAGCAAGTCGTCCAAACGGTTGAGCCCGACGACGTAGTCAACGTCAGGAACCTGGGCAACTTCCTGAGCACTCACCTGGGCGTAGCAGCCAGTAACTAAGATCTTAGAATCGGGATTGAGCCGCTTGGCGCGCCGCACGAGCTGGCGCGCCTCCCAGTCAGCGCGATCGGTCACCGTGCAGGTATTGATGATGTAACAGTCCGCCGCTTGGTCGAACGGCACGAACGAATGCTTCGCTTCCAAGCGGTTTTGAATCACCGCGGAATCGTATTGGTTGATTTTGCAACCGAGAGTCGTGATGGCAATCTTCACTTCTTCTTCACTTCGTTCAGATTACAGATTTCAAATTTCAGACAAACCGGTTTGAAATCTGAAATTTGAGATTCCGCAATCCGTTAGCGGATTGCGGATTGTATCCAGCCGCCGCCCAGCACTTCGTCACCGCGATAAAACACCGCCGCCTGCCCCGGCGTAACGGCAGGAAACGATTCTGCGAAATGCACCTCGCACTCGCCGCTGTTTCTAGGAAAAATCGTGCATGGCACCGCCGGCGCGCGATAGCGAACCTGCACCTCGCCTGAAAAACTTTCTGCGTCAATCGGATGGATCCAGTTGACGGCGCGCGCCGTCAATCCAGCGCAACTGAGTTCGTTCTTTCTGCCCACCACAACTCGCTTGGACTCATCGTCGATCTCAACTACATAGAGCGGCTCGGACGAGGAAATTCCCAAGCCACGGCGCTGCCCGACGGTGACGCTGTGAATGCCTTGATGCTGGCCCAACACTTTGCCCGCGCGGTCGACCACATCGCCACCGGCGGTTTCACTCTCGGTCGCATAGGTAGCGACCAGCGCTTTGTAGTCGCCAAAGCAGATGTCTTGGCTCTCCGGTCGCTCCGCCGCTGGCAGTGCCAGCGCTCTGGCCTTCTCACGGACTTCGCTCTTATTCATGGCGCCCAGGGGAAACCACGTCCGCGCTAGCTGCGCTTGCGACAGTGCAAACAAAAAATAGGATTGGTCCTTAGCGCGGTCGGCGCCGCGCAAAAGCTGAGTGCGCCCGCCGCAGTCGTCATGAATCAGCTGTGCATAATGGCCGGTGGCGACGTAGTCGGCGCCCTGCTCTGCCGCCCAACCGAGCAGAGTGCCGAGCTTGAAATCGCGATTGCAGGCAACACAAGGGTTGGGCGTGCGGCCATGCAGATAGTCCTGGGCAAATGGCTTGACCACGGTTTCGGCGAACTTGCCGCGCAAGTCGATGATCGTATGGGGAATCCCCAAATACTCGGCGACTTCCTTGGCGCCGCGATGATCCGAGCAAATTCTCGGCCCCTGATTTCCCTCCCACATGCGCAGCGATACGCCGAGCACCTCGTGCCCCCGCTCGACCAGTAGCGCGGCCGTCACGGAACTGTCGACGCCACCGCTCATCGCCACGACTATTTTGCGTTTACTAAACATGTGCGGAATTGTTTCGAGTTTCGAGTTTCGGGTTTCGAGCTCTCCGGAGTTCAACCCGAAACTCAAAACCCGGAACCCGAAACAAATTTTTCTTAGCTACCGGTGTTTCTCAGCTGCTCTTTCACTTCGCTCAGCGCTTTGCTCTCTTCGGCGACTTTCTCTTCGAGGCCGCCTTCGCGAGCGCTGATCTCTTCGATGCGCTTCTCCAGTTTTTCGACGTAGTCGGCGAGGCTGCCGATCGCTTTGGCGATCGGGTCGGGCAGATCGGCGGAGTTGAGATCGATAATCGCTTTGCCCGCCGGCGTGTGGCGCGCTTCGCTTTTCACCACCCGGCCGGGAATGCCGACCACCGTCGAGTGCTCTGGCACCGAAGTCACCAACACCGAGCCGGCGCCGATGCGGCTATGGCGCCCCACGGTCACCGGCCCAAGCACCGCGGCGCCGCTAAAGATCGTCACCGAGTCTTCGATGGTCGGGTGGCGTTTGACCCGCTGCGTCGAGGTGCCGCCCAGCGTCACGCCTTGATAGATCGTTACGTCGTCGCCGATCTCGGTGGTCTCCCCAATTACCACGCCCATACCGTGGTCGATAAAAAACCGCCGGCCAATCTGCGCCGCGGGATGAATTTCAATGCCGGTTAAAAAGCGCCCGAGGTGGCTGACGATGCGCGCAAACGTCGGGCAGTTTAAGTGCCAAAGCCAAAACGCCACGCGATGCAGCAACACCGCATGAAAGCCCGGATAGGCCAGCACGATCTCCCACGCCGACCGCACCGCCGGATCGCGCTCGAATATCGTCCGGACATCTTCTTTAAGCGTGGACCACATTTGCAACGGAAGTTAGGCAATGGGCAATAGGCAATGGTAGGAAATTCAGTTTTCCGATTCTGACTGCTGCCTATCGCCTCCTGCCTATTGCCTTCTTAATGTCTTGCATCCTTGTAAAGTTTATAATCGATACTATCCACCAGCGCCTGCCAGCTTGCTTCGATGACGTTGTGGGAGACGCCGACCGTGCCCCATTTGTCTTTGCCATCGCCCGATTCGATCAAGACCCGCACAACCGCGCCGGTGCCTTCCCCCGATGATAGCACGCGCACTTTGTAATCGAGCAGCTCGACCTGCTTGAGCGACGGGTAAAATTTCGTCAGCGCCTTGCGCAGCGCTTGATCCAGCGCATTGACTGGGCCGTTGCCCATGGCCGCGGCGTGCTCGGCGACGCCGTCCACTTTCACCTGGATCGTCGCTTCGGAAATCGGCGCGTCGCCTTCCTGGTGCTTCTCATCGATGACGCGAAAGCCGATCAACGAAAAATTCTTTTTCTTCTTGCCCAGCGCCTCCTGGACCAATAGTTCAAACGAGGCTTCGGCCGCCTGAAATTCGTAGCCCTGCCCTTCGAGCTCCTTGGTCCGGCGCAAAACCTCTTTGACTGCGTCGCCCTTGTCTTTTAGATCGATGCCGAACTCCTTGCCCTTGTAGACGACGTTGCTGCGCCCCGCCAGATCGGAAACCAAGACGCGCTGGCGGTTGCCGACGATTTCCGGGTCGATGTGCTCGTAGGTCTCGCGATTCTTGAGCACGCCGGAAACATGCAGGCCGCCTTTGTGCGCAAAGGCGCTGTCACCGACGTAGGCCTGGCGCTTGTTCGGCTGAATGTTGGCGAGCTCATAAAATAGCTGCGAGACCTCGCGCAGTTTTCTGAGCTGCGCCGGCGTGACGCAATTCTTGCCCATTTTGAGCTGCAAGTTGCCGATCACGGAAATCAAATTCATATTGCCGCAGCGCTCGCCGAAGCCATTGATCGTGCCTTGCACCTGAGTGACGCCCATCTCCACGCCGGCCAGCGTGTTGGCCACCGCTAGCTCGCCGTCGTTATGGCAATGAATGCCCAGCGGCGTGCGGATCGCACGATTCACCTGGGTCAACGCCTCACGAATTTCGCCGGGTAACCGGCCGCCATTGGTTTCGCACAGCACGATCCAATCGGCGCCGCCCTCCTGGGCGGCTTGCAGACATTCCAGCGCGTATTCCGGATTGGCGCGAAAGCCATCAAAAAAATGCTCGGCGTCGAACATCACCTCATCGACGCGCTTTTTCATGTACGCAATGGAGTCGGAGATGATTTCCAGATTGGCCTTCAAGGCGATCCGTAGATCGTCGCGCACGTGCAAGTCCCACGTCTTGCCGACCAACGTCACCACCGGTGTGTCGGCCTGCAAAAGAACTTTGAGATTGAAATCCTGCGCCGGCTTGATGCCGTATTTGCGCGTCGTGCCGAAGGCGGCGATTTTGGCTTTCTTGAGCTTGAGTTTCTTGACGCGCTTGAAAAAGTCGGCGTCGCGCTCGTTGGAGCCCGGATAGCCGCCTTCGATGTAGTCGATGCCCAGCTCTTCGAGTTTGTCGGTAATGCGCAGCTTGTCTTCCAGCGTGAACGAAACGTCCTCGGCCTGGCAGCCGTCCCTCAAAGTCGTGTCGTAGAGCAGAACATCCTTCATGAAAGCCCTCTAGTTCTCGATAAACGCTTGGTGCAGCGCGCGCACAGCTTGATCCGATTGTTTGCCGTCGATCACCACGGAAATCTTGATCTCAGAAGTCGAGATCATTTGAATGTTGATATTCTCGCGCGCCAAAGTCTGGAACATCGTCGCCGCCACACCGGCATGTGTGCGCATACCCACGCCCACGACGGAGACTTTGGCGATATCGGTATCGACTTTAAGACCCCGTGCGTGCAACCCTGGCAGACTCTTTTCGACGATGCTGAGCGCCTTTTGATGGTCGACCTTCGGCACCGTAAAAGTCAAATCGGTGGTGCCGTCTTCGCTGGCGTTCTGGATAATCATGTCAACGACAATATGTGCGTCGGCGATGGGACCGAAAATCCGCGCCGCCAGACCCGGCTTATCCGGCACCCGCAGGAGCGTGATCTTGGCCTCGTTCTTGTCGCACGCCACCCCGGACACTAACACGTCGCTCATGCTGTCATCCTCCTCGACGAGCCAGGTGCCTTCGACCTGCGAAAAAGTCGACCGCACATGCACCGGCACATTATATTTTTTGGCGAACTCCACCGAGCGAATTTCCAAAACCTTGGCGCCGGTGCTGGCCAGCTCGATCATTTCATCGTAGGACACCTTTTGCAGCTTTTTGGCCTTCGGGCAAATCCGCGGGTCGGTGGTAAACACACCTTCCACGTCGGTGTAGATCTCGCAAGCAGCAGCGTTCAGAAACGCTGCCAACGCCACCGCGCTAGTGTCCGACCCCCCGCGGCCAAGGGTCGTGATGTTATCGTCTTCGTCGACTCCCTGAAAACCGGCGATGACGACGACTTCCCCGGTGTCGAGCGCTTTCACGATTTTCGTCGAATCGATGTTCACGATGCGCGCTTTCCCGTAGGCCTTGTCGGTTTCGATGCGCACCTGATGGCCGAGATAAGATCGCGCCGGCTGGTGCATTTCCTTGAGCGCAAGGCTCAAGAGCGCCACCGAAACCTGCTCACCGCTGGCGAGCAACACGTCCTTTTCTCGCTCGTCTGGCATTGGCGAAATCTCGTTGGCCAGGGCCAATAAGCGATTGGTCTCTCCCGCCATAGCCGAGACCACCACGACTACATCGTTGCCGGCTTTTTTTGCGGCGGCGACTTTCTGTGCGACGTTTTGGATGCGGTCGATGGAACCCACCGAAGTGCCGCCGTATTTTTGAACTAACAATGCCACGCCTAATAACCCCAATCGTGCCCGTGGCTCGTGCTCGTCGCTCGATTTCGGAATTTTACGAGCACGAGCCACGAAGATTAATGCCCGCTCAAAACCTGCAAGATCTTCTCGTACCGCTCGCCATGTGCGCGAAAAACAATCTCGCGCTCTCTGCCTGCGCGATGGACGATGTTTATCTCCAAATATTCGTCGACCTCGTCCGCCGGCAAACGCTCAAACCATTCGATCAAGCTCACCCCGTCATCATCGTAGAGATACTCGCGCAGGTTCAAGCTCTCGAGCGCTTGGCGATTCTCGATACGATAAAGATCGATATGATAAATCGGCAGCCGGCCATGGTACTCGTTGATCAAAGTAAAGGTCGGACTGCGAATCCAACCTTCCTTCCCGACCCCCAGCCCCTCCGCCAAGCCCCGCACAAAACTCGTCTTACCAGCACCCAGCTCACCGACAAGGCCAATGATTTCACCGCCTTGTAGCAGCTTGCTTAACCTTTTGCCAAATCTTTTGGTTTGCTCGACAGAACGGCTTACCAAGCGCTCTGAGCGCGCCGATGCAGCGCTTTCCATACGCACAAGTAATATATTCCGCTGAAAAATTCGAGTCTAAGAATCTATCACTGCCAGGTCGCGCAGGCCAGAGGGGAGGCCATCGATGATATCAGACGCAATAAGTCCGATTTGGCCGCGGCTAGCAGCACCGCGGTCGCCGGCGAAGCCGTGCAGGTAGACCCCAAGCTTCATGGCGTCTTCAGGAGGCAGCCCCTGTCCAAGCAAGGCAGCCAGAATGCCGGCCAAAACGTCGCCCATGCCGCCGCTGGCCATGCCCGGGTTGCCGGTGGGATTGATAAAGACTTTACCATCGGCGGTGGCAATCACGGTGCGCGCACCTTTGAGCACCAGATGGCAATGATGTTTCGTCACAAATTCGCGGGCGACCTCGACGCGGTTTTGGTTAATGGCGGAATTACTGGTGCCAAGCAGGCGCGCCATTTCGCCTGGATGGGGCGTAAGAACCGGCGGCACCTTGGCATGGCGCAAACGGTCGAGTTCCAGCGCCAGATTATTCAAGCCGTCGGCGTCGATAACCCACGGTATGTCGAGATTGCGCAGCAGCCAACACAGGGTGTTGCGCGTCGTGTCGGTCATACCAATACCGGGGCCAAAGAGAAATGAACTTTTGCGGTCCAGCAGCCGCCGCCAATCATCATCGTTTAAAGCATCCATTTCGTCGCTGCCGTTGTCTGCCAATGGCTCGGCCATAACTTCGATCAACGACGAAGCGAAAATATTGTTCAACCCGCGCGGCGCCGCCAGGGTCACCAGGCCCGCTCCCGTGCGCATCGCCGCCCGGCAGGCGAGTATCGCCGCGCCGGTTTTGCCGCGCGAGCCGGCCATGACGACCACATGACCGTAGGTCCCCTTATGCGTGTCGGCCCCGCGGCGCGGCACAAGCGTCGCAACTTGCTTGGCCGTCAGTAGCTCCGTTTTCGGTGCGACTTCATCGAGCGCACGATGATCAATCCCTATATCGGCCACGACCAAATCACCGCAGTAATCCAACCCAGGGTGGATCACTTCGCCCAGTTTGGCGTAGCCGAGCGCCACCGTCATCTCCGCTTGAATCGATACACTTAGTGGCACGCCCCGATCCGTATCCAGCCCGGAAGGAATATCGACCGCGATGGTGGGCAGCCCGGAAGCGTTCATCAAGTTGATCGCCTCGGCGAAGAGGCCGCGCACCTCGTTCTTCATGCCGGTGCCGAGAATGGCGTCCACTAGCAAACCTTTGGCGTGGATGCACCGCTGCAGCAAGAACAGCTGATCGGCAGCAATTTCAGAGACTTTGCCTTTGAGTTTGAGAAAGAGTCTGAGATTGTGCGCAGCGTCAGGCGAGAGTTGTTCTTGGCGCGCCAGCAAGGCAACTTCACACGGAATGCGCTTCTTCTTGAGCAGTCGAGCAACGGCGAAACCGTCGCCGCCGTTATTGCCCTTGCCACAGACGATCAAAACACCGCGCTTGGCGGCCTTGCCAAATTTTTCAAGAATCGCCTGAGCGATGCCTGCGCCGGCCCGCTCCATCAGCGTCAAGCTGGGCACGCCATGCTTCTGGATCGTCAAGCGATCCAGCTCACGCATTTGCTGGGAAGTAACGACGATCATAGTCGTGCTCGCGACTCGTCGCTCGTGCTCGTGGAACCCCAAAATCGTGCGAACTCTTCCACGAGCACGAGTCACGAGCTATGAGCACGATTTAAAAGGTTCTTCATCTCCCGCACGGCTTGCTGAATTCCGACAATTACCGCTCGCGCAATGACGCTGTGGCCAATATTCAACTCGACGATCTCCGGGATGCGCGCAATCGGCTGGACGTTTTCGTAGTTCAAACCGTGGCCGCCGTGGACTTCGAGGCCCAGACTTTTGGCATAGCGCGCCGCTTCAACGATGGTGCGCAATTCTTTCTCGCGTTTGGCGCCGTTCACGTTGCAATACGTGCCGGTGTGAATCTCGATGGCGTGGGCGTTGACTTCGCGGGCGACGTCGATCTGGGCTTTGACGGGGTCGATAAATAGGGCGACGTTCACACTGCGGTCTTGCAGCCTGGCGACGGCGTCCGCCACTTTGCCCCGATGGCGCACCACGTCCAAGCCCCCTTCAGTGGTCAGCTCGGCGCGTTTCTCCGGCACAAAGCAGGCATCGGCTGGCTTGTGCTTCGCCGCAAGAGCGACCATCGCCGGCGTCACCGCCATTTCCAAATTAACCTTGGTCCGGGCTCGCTTGAGTAGAGTTAAAACATCGCGTTCTTGAATGTGGCGCCGGTCCTCGCGCAGATGCACGGTGATGCCGTTTGCGCCGGCCTTCTCCGCCAGCAGCGCGGCTTCCACCGGATCGGGAATGTCGATGCCGCGCGCTTGGCGCACGGTGGCGACGTGATCGACGTTGATGCCGAGGCGGATCATGCCTTGGTGCCGATCTCGGCGCGGATCTCGTTGGCGATGTCTTCCGCCATCGCGCGAATCTTGGGCTCCTGCTCGCCCTCCAACATGACGCGCGCGAGCATCTCCGTGCCCGAATAGCGGATCAGCGTGCGGCCGCGGCCGTTGAGCGCCTGCTCCACTTCGGCGATTTTTTTCGTCACTTTCGGCATGCGGCCAAAATCGCGCCGCTCCTGCACTATGACGTTGACGAGCACCTGCGGCAAGCGCGTCATCGCTTGTTTGAGCTCGCTCAACCGCTTGCTCTTTTCGACCATCAGCGCCAGCACCTGCAGGCAAGTAATGGCGCCGTCGCCGGTCGTGTTGTGATCCAAGAAGAGAATATGACCCGACTGTTCGCCGCCGAGGCTATAGTCGCCCTCGAGCATGCGCTCGACCACGTAGCGATCGCCGACCTCGGTGCGCAGCAGATTTATTTTCTTGGGCTTTAACGCCAACTCCAACCCGAGATTGCTCATCACGGTAGCCACCACGGTATTGCCCTTCAAGGTGCCCTTTTCCAACATGTCAAAGGCGCACATCGCCAGCACCTGATCGCCATCGAGAATATCGCCGGTCTCGTCGACGAAAATCGCCCGGTCGGCGTCGCCGTCGAGCGCAATGGCGATATCCGCCTGCTCGTGCAGCAGCACGTCGCGGGCATTTTCCGGATGGAGCGCGCCGCAGCGCCGGTTGATATTTTCGCCGTCGGGCTGCACACCGATGGGCAGCACATGGGCGCCCAATTCGGTGAGGACTTCTGGCACGACTTTGTACGAGGCGCCATGGCCGCAATCGACGACGATTTTGAGGCCTTCGAGCGTGCGGTTGCGCGGAAAACTATTTTTGACAAAAACGTTGTAACGCCCCACCGCGTCGGAAATCCGGTAGGCTTTGCCGATCTCGGAACCGGTCGGGCGGGCGCGATCGGTTTCGCCGGAGAAAATCATCTCCTCCATGCGGGCTTCCACTTGATCGGGAAGCTTGAAGCCGTCCCAGGAAAAAAACTTAATGCCGTTATCTTCGAACGGATTATGCGAGGCGGAGATCACCACGCCGGCATCCGCCCGCATGCTGCGGGTGAGAAACGCCACCCCCGGCGTCGGCAACGGACCGACCAGCAAAACGTCGGCGCCCATCGACGAGATTCCCGATGCCAGCGCAGTCTCCAACATGTAGCCGGACAGCCGGGTATCCTTGCCGATCAAAATCTTATAGCGATGCTTTTCGTTCTCGGAATAGAGCATCGAGCTCGATGGCGGCATGCTGCGGCCTGAATCGGGCCGTTGGTGTGCGATCGGATCGCTTAGCACCTTGGCGATGGCCCGGCCGAGCTTGAGCGCCATCTCTGAGGTCATCGGCTCTTCGTTGGCGACACCACGAACTCCATCGGTGCCGAACAGGCGACGTTTGATTTGCTTTTTTTCGCTCACTTTATCGCTCATTGAGGTCGTCTCCCTACATCCATCATGGCGCAGGTTTGATAATGCGCACCCGGATGCGTTGCGGTTTTTGCTCCACAACCTTTATTCCAGGAGGCAAATTAAAACTCAACGGTAAATTATGTTCGCCGGGCCCCAAACCCTTGAGCGGCAGTTGAACTTGCGCCGCTCCCAGCTCGAGCTTATCCAGCGCGTTTTTAGGTCCAATCAATTTCACGTAAATCGTCTTGGGATTGGCATCGTAGACCCCGGCAAAATCCAGCGCGTGCACATCGACGCGGGGAAACTCCCGGACGCCTTCCTCCTCTTCGATGACAATCGTGACCGCCACTTGATCTGGGACAAACGCGAGCTGCTTGCCATCGGAGGCAAGCCGCACCTTGCGCTTGATCACGCCCCTGGCGCCTTCGATATCGATCGGCAGAGTTTCAATCACGGCCAAGCGCCGCACGTCGTCCGCCGGACCTTCCACCGTGGCGATCTCCGGCTCGCTGCTGATTTTGCTGACGCGGTAACCCGTGGTCGGCCGGCCGGAGAGTCTAACGCTGACCGGCAGCTTGGGCTTGAGCACCGGCTCCAAACGTAGATGCACCACTGGCGGCGTAATCCGTGCCACCGTCACACCGCGCGGGATACTGAACGAGCTCGACGTCAGCGAATAGCTGGCCGCGCCCGACTTAGCGCCGTTCATATCGAGGGTCAGTTTCAGCTCAGCGGAATCGATCGTCGACACCAACGTGCGCGGCCCAGCCAGCCGCAAGACCACGAAGTCAACGCGATTGTCGACGACCATGAGATCGGGCGGAATGTTGCGCAGCTCCACCGGCACTTCGACCGCGCGCTCGATATCGCGATGGCCGGCAAACCACAGACCGGCGGCAATGATCAACGCCAGCGCCTTCAGGCCGAAGTTGCTGCCGAAAGCCGAGACGATCTTTTCCCAGAGGCGCTTCATCTTCATGCTATTTGATCAGCCCCCGCAGCGCCGTGCGCAAACGCGCGCCGTCGATATTCTCGGTGACGTTGCCGCCGATGATCAAAGCGATGGTCGCCTCTTGCTCGGAAACCACAATCGCCACGGCGTCGGTCTCTTCGGTCACACCGATGGCGGCGCGGTGGCGCGTGCCCCAGCTTTTCTTGAGATTAGGATTAGTGCTGAGCGGCAAAAGACAGCGCACCGCCGTCACCCGGCCCTTTTGAATGACGAGAGCGCCGTCGTGGATCGGTGAGTGGGGCAGGAAAACGCTTTCGAGCAACTCGCGGCTCACCCGCGCGTCGAGGCGCGTGCCGATTTCCATATATTCGTTCAAACCGACGTCGCGCTCGATGACGATCAGGCCGCCGACTTTTTTCTCCGACAGCGCCACCGCTGCCTGGGCGACCTCTTCGAGTATGTCTTCGCGGCGCTGCACCAGGCGCTCGGCTGCGCCGAAGATTGGCGCGGTGCCGACCTGGGTGAGGGCGCGGCGAATGTCGCTTTGGAAAATCACAATGATGACCAAAATGATCGAGCCCAAAAAATTATCGAGGATCCAGTTGAGGGTGAACAAACCCAAGGCGCGTGAGGAAACGTAGGCGACCAAGATGACCGCCAGGCCGACGATCATTTGCATGGCGCGGCTGCCGCGCACGATGTGCAGCATCCGGTATACGACAAATGCAATAATGCCGATGTCGACCAGGTCTTGCCAGCGAATTTGTCGAATCAGCTCCAGCATGGGAAATCGCGACTACTCTAAGTTTTTCATGGTGTCCGCGCTGCTGTTTTTAGCTATGCCTGTTTCGTGGAGCCAAAGCGAATGGCGTCGGCGATGCGCACGGCGCGCACGGTTTCTTTGACATCGTGCACACGCACCAGATTCGCGCCGGCCAGCGCGGCAGCTACCGCCGCGGCCAGACTGCCCTCGAGCCGCTCGTCGGCCTCCAAATTGAGCAGATAGCCTATGAAGCGCTTGCGCGACGCGCCGACCAGGAGCGGTTGGTCTACCGTCACCAGCTCCGGCAATTCACGCAACAGCCGCAAATTGTGTTCCAAGGTTTTACCAAATCCGATACCCGGGTCGATCACGATGCGCTCGCGCGCCACGCCTGCGCCCATCGCCAGGTTGGTCTGCGCCAAGAGAAAACTGCGGACCTCCTGCACGACATCGTCATAGCGCGGCTCACCCTGCATGGTGCGCGGTGTGCCTTGCATGTGCATGAGAATCACCGGCACCTGCTCGCGTGCCACCAGTCCAGCCATTGCCGGATCGAAGCGCAGCGCGCTGATGTCATTGACAATGTCCGCCCCAGCGGCAAGCGCGGCCCGCGCCACCTCTGCCTTGTACGTATCGATGGAGATCGGCACCGCCGACTGGCGCCGCACACCTTCGATGATCGGCAGCACCCGATCGAGCTCTGCACTCGTGGAGACCGGCTCGGCCCCCGGACGGGTCGATTCGCCGCCGACGTCGACGATCGCCGCGCCGTCGGCAGCCATTCGCAAAGCATCGTCGATGGCGCGCCCGGGATCGAGCCGACGGCCGCCGTCATAGAACGAATCGGGAGTCACGTTGAGCACTCCCATGACCAGCGTCTGCCGCCCGTAGTCGAGCACACCATGGCGTGTCTGCAACTGCGACCCACGCCGTGCCGGCGTCCGCGGCCCAGCGGCCCCGTCACAGGAGTTGATTGCGGTGTGACCGTGATTCGCTTGCATTTGTCTGCCAACCGACATGCAGAATCTATTCCCAAAAAACCGCGCGGCAGTTTTCCAGTTAAACTGCCGAGTGATAATAAAGCCGCGAGCCCGTCAGGACTCGCGGCGAAGATTAGAACTGAAAGTGAATGACGGGCGAAAGGAAGGCTGGCGTGACCCCGGCGGGCTTGCTTAGGCCATCGCCGCGGCAGCCGATGGAGTCAGCGGGGCGCCACCGTTCCCGCCAAACTCTTTGACGATCGTGTCAATTTCCGATCCGTCGAGAACTTCTTTCTCAAGCAACATCTCGGCGACTTTGTGCAACAGCCGCAAATTGGTCTTCAGCAAGTCCTTGGCTTTGTGATAGCTCTCTTGGATGATGCGCCGCACTTCACTGTCGATCTCGATGGCGGTGCTCTCCGAATATTCGACTTTTTGGGTGAAGTCGCGGCCCAGGAAGATCTCTTCTTCCTTCTTACCAAAGGTCATCGGTCCGAGCTTTTCGCTCATACCCCATTCACAAACCATGCGGCGCGCCAAGTCGGTGGCCTTCTCGATATCGTTGCCCGCACCGGTGGTCATATGCTCCAAGACGAGCTCTTCGGCGACCCGGCCGCCGAAAAGAATGACCAAATTGTTCAGCAAATATTCTTTGGCGTAGGTGTGTTTCTCATCCATCGGCAGTTGCTGCGTCAAGCCCAGAGCCATGCCGCGCGGAATGATCGTTACTTTATGAATTGGATCGGCGCCCGGCAGCAATTTGGCAACCAACGCATGGCCAGCCTCATGGTAAGCCGTATTGCGCTTCTCTTCGTCGCTGATGATCATGCTACGGCGCTCGGCGCCCATCATAACTTTGTCTTTGGCCAACTCGAAGTCGTCCATGTCGACTTTATCTTTGTTATTGCGCGCTGCCAGCAACGCCGCTTCATTCACCAAGTTCTCAAGGTCGGCGCCGGCGAAACCCGGTGTGGCGCGCGCCAACACGCCGATATCAACATCAGTTCCCACCGGCACCTTGCGCGTATGAACCGACAGGATGCCCTCACGGCCCTTTACATCCGGCCGCGGCACAATCACGCGCCGGTCGAAGCGACCGGGGCGGAGCAGAGCAGGATCGAGCACGTCGGGACGGTTCGTAGCGGCGATCAATATAACGCCTTCGTTGGCTTCGAAGCCGTCCATTTCGACGAGCAATTGGTTGAGGGTTTGCTCCCGCTCGTCATGACCGCCGCCCAGGCCGGCACCACGGTGGCGCCCAACTGCGTCGATTTCATCGATGAAAATAATGCACGGCGCATTCTTTTTGCCTTGTACAAACAGGTCGCGCACCCGCGACGCGCCGACGCCGACGAACATCTCGACAAAGTCCGAACCGCTGATGCTGAAGAACGGCACCCCGGCTTCACCGGCGATCGCCCGCGCGAGCAACGTCTTGCCCGTGCCCGGAGGGCCCACCAACAGACAGCCTTTAGGAATACGGCCGCCAAGCTTGGTGAATTTCTTCGGGTCTTTCAAAAACGCGATAATTTCTTGCAGATCGTCCTTGGCTTCATCGACTCCGGCGACGTCGCTAAAAGTCACCCGGTGCTGATTCTCGGTCAGCAATTTCGCGCGGCTCTTGCCGAACGACATCGCTTTGCCGCCGCCGACCTGCATCTGGCGCATGAAGAAGATCCACACACCGATCAGCAAAAGCATCGGGAACCAGTTGAGCAGCAGCACCATGTACCAAGGGGAATCTTCCTCCGGCTTGGCCGCGATTTTGATATTTTTTTCGCGCAGTGATTTGACCAGCTCCGGATCGTTGGGCGCGAAGGTACGGAAGCGCTCGCCGTTTTTGTATTTGCCCTGGATGTTGTGACCTTGAATGACGACTTCCTGAACGTCGCCGCGCTCCACCGAACCCATGAATTCGCTGAAGACAATCTCCGGCTCACGTCCATGCTGTTTGCTGAAGACGCTAAAAATAACCAGAAAAACCAGCGCTAGGACGAGCCATAGCGCAATATGTTTCGATGACTGACTCAAGCGAGTCCTCCCTGATGATTGAAACAAAAAAATGTTAACATAGCCCACCTATCAGTTCAACAAATAATTCTTGTACTTAGACGGGCACCCGCACCGTTTTGAAACGGACCACCGCCTGGGTTCGCGCTGTCACCTTACCCAATTCGCTGCGTCCATGTCCAGGAATCCACAGCACCTGCTCTCCCATCGTCAACAGTGGCAAGACCGCGCGAGTTCCGAGGGGCAGCTTGGCATCGATAAATAGATCTTTCACTTTTTTGTGTCCGGTCATACCCAAGGGTTGGAAGCTATCGCCGTTGCGGAAGTTGCGCACCATCAGAGGCCCTGTCAAGAACGCGACGTCGAAAATGGCTTGCGTCAAAGATTCCGGCAGGGGCGAATTCGCCGCTGCCGAACATTCGCTGACGATTTCCAGGCTAGCTTCTGGAATATGGAGGGTTTTACCGACGGTTAGTACGTAGGTGTAGCAGCTTCCTGCGCGCCCTCTCCTAGTGTCCCTGAGTTTGAGCCTCCCATACTCACAAATTAACTCGCGGCCGCCAGGCAAAGCTAAACGCCCCTGCGGCGCCTCGCCTCTAGCCAAACGCAAAATCGCGGCCAAATGGTCATAGTCAAGGCCGGATAACTTACCGCGCAACTCACAAAGCCAAAGTCGCACAATACGTCTTTGCAAGACCAGCGGCTCCCGCAGCAAGCGCTCTCGATCAAGCGCTTCGCCATGACGCAGACCATCGAGCTTGACGCGCGCCAGCTCGTCAAGAAAAGCGTCTTCCTCGCGCAAGAGTCCCGCCTGCTGGCTCAAGCGCCGCGGCAAGCGCTCATCTAACCGAGCGCGCAGCGTCGGCAGCAATTCCAGGCGCAGCCAATTGCGTAGATAAGCAGTGTCCGCATTGGTAGCGTCGACGCGATACGCGGAATTTTTGCTCGCCAGATAGTCGAGCAGCTCCGCCTTGGAGATTGCCAACAGGGGGCGGACAACCGTGATCTTTTTTGTTGTCTTGGCGTCGGGCCCAACCTCGACTTCGAGCCGCGGCACGATGCCGGCCAAACCTTTCATTCCGGCACCACGCAAGAACCACATAAGCACCGTTTCTGCCTGATCGTCGAGCGTGTGCGCCGTGGCAACCTTTGCCAAGCCCTGCCGCTGCATCACCTCGGCGAAAAAGCGGTATCGCGCAGCCCGCGCCAGCGCTTCCAGATTGCCTTTGCCGGCGGCCGACTTAAGGCGCGGCAAATCGATCTCCTTTAAGTGACATGGCAGTTGTAAATCGCGCGCTACTTCTTCGACAAAACGGGCATCATTCTTGGCTGCGTCGCCGCGGATACCGTGCTCCAGGTGGGCGACCTCAAGGTGCAGCGAAACCTCATGACGCAGCTCCGAAAGCAAGTGCAGCAAAGCCATCGAGTCCGGACCGCCCGAGACCGCAACCAAAACGCGCTCGCCCGGTCGCCACAACCCATGCTGATCGTTGGCTTGTAAAAGCTTGGTCTCCAGCGACGTCGCCATTTAGATATTCAGCTTCCCCGCGTATCCGGTCATTTCAACGTAGCCCTTGCCTTTGATCGGCGCGCCGCGCGCCGTGCCGGCGACTTGCACAGCCCCTTCCCAGTAGGTCACCCGCGTGCTCCGGTTGGTGATCAACTCCTGCTCGGCAAAGGCCGGCGTGATCTCCAGCTCGACAGACTCGCTCGGAATGGCAACCCGCCATTTTATCGGATAGTGGGCGCCGCTCTTCGGGCTCTTCCAGCGCTCGCGCACCTCGATGCGGTAGTCTTGCTTGGTCAAATGCTTGGTCGCGCCGTTCTTGTCGATCAGGGTTCCGCTGGAATGGAGATCGATGCTGCCGTCCTTGCGGCGCATCATATACAACATCACTTCGCTGTTATTATCCAATTGCAGACTAAACCAATCCCAACCGACTTGATCGTCACGCAGTTGGTTGCTGCCAAACTCATGGTCCATCCAGGAGAGCCCTGAAACTTTTTCGGTTTTACCGGCAACCGTCAGCTCGCCATCGGTCTGCAGGCGCGTTAGCGAATAATAGTAAGACGCCCGCCCCTCGCCTTCGCCCTTTTGGCTGTGGCCGTTGTCGCCGTGCAGCGCCGGAGCCTTCCGCGACTTGAGATTAAGATCGAGCGCCGTGCCGCGATCGCTGACTACGATCCGATGATCGTTGCCGGCGCCGCTGACCCTCCAATTCTCATTCCACACCAGGTAGCGATCGGTGGCCGCGCCGGCTTTGTCGCCGATGCCCCTTTGAATCCGTTCGCGAAACGTAAACTTCTTCGCGGCGATGTCCGACAGCGCAAAGTGCGCCATATAAAGGTCGGTAAACAGCGGTTGGCTTTTCACGTCTTGTTTGTCGCGCAAACCAAAGCGAAAAAACGTCACTTGATAGCCGTACGGCTTGCCACTCGCGCTGGTCAAATGGCCGGTGTAGTACCACCACTCGGTTTTGAAATCGGGATGGGAATAGTGATCGGTTGGGAACACTAACTTCCGGCCGGGTAGCGCAAGCTGATAGGTAAAGGCACTGGCGCCAAACCAGCAGGCGATCAATGCCGACAAGAACGCCAAACGCGATCGTCGCGCCATCGAGATTTGCAGTGCCATTTCCTCTAGTGTTATAGGGAGCCTATGGAAAAGCAATACACGCGCGAGACGCTGCTGATCACGGTGCCACAGCTCCAACAGAAATTGCCGAGCGGCAATTTGTCCATCGTCGACACGCGACCCGCCGAAGACTACGCCAACGGCCACATCCCCGGCGCGACCCATTTCGATTTATTTGGCCTGAGCCTGGTCGACACCAGCGCCGCGCCGCTCAAAGCGTTCATGTTCATGATCCACCACGTGCTCGAGCTGCGCGGCATCAGCGCGGACAAAGAAGTGATCTTCTACGAAGACAACTCCGGCATGCGCGCGGCGCGCGGCGTGTGGTTTCTAGAATATTACGGCCACCCCAACGTCAAGATGCTCGACGGCGGTTATAAAGCGTGGCAAGCCGCCGGCGCGCCGGTCACTACCGCAGCGACAACTCCCAAAGCCGCCAGTTTGAAAACCGCCGAACGGCGCGACGTGCTCTCGACAGCGGACGATCTGTTACACGCCCTCGGCAAAAAAAATATTGCCGTACTCGACACCCGCAGCGAAGGCGAATACTTCGGCATCCAAGTGCGCGCCGCCCGCGGCGGCGCCGTGCCCGGCGCGATCCATATAGAATGGACCGACAACCTCGACGGCAGCGGCAAGTTCAAATCCAACGCAGAGTTAAAAGCGCTGTACGACAAAGCCGGCATCACGCCTGACAAAGAGGTCTATTCGTACTGCCAAGGCGGCTATCGCGCCGCCCACTCTTATATCGCGCTGCGCCTGCTCGGCTTTGCCAAGGTGCGCAACTACATCGGCTCGTGGAAAGAATGGGGCGACCGCACCGATCTGCCGATCGAGCATCCGACTAAAGAGTAATTTTCACCACGAAGACGCGAAGGACACGAAGGCAAGAAAAGATTTGCTACAAATATTTCCGACCTTCGTGACCTTCGTGCCTTCGTGGTGCCATCCCAAGCTATGACAAAACACGCATTTCTCGCTTTAGCTTTCCTCTTCGCATTGTTGCGGGTCGCCCACGGCGCCGAACCGCGCAAAGTCACCTTCTCCTATTCCGCCGTCAGCATGACCTGGTTCCCGGTGAGAGTTGCCATCGATAAAGGCTTCTTTCGCGCCGAAGGCTTGGAGCCGCAGCTGATTCAGATGAACGGCAACGTCGCCACCGTCGCGCTGGCCAACGGCCATATCGACTTTTCGTTGAACAAATCCCCCGTGCTAAATGGCGCCATGCAAGGCCTCGGCACCAAACTCGTTGCAGCGATGAATTCGCGCCCGCTATTTTCGTTGGTGGTGCGGCCGGAGATTCAATCCAACGCCGATCTCAAGGGCAAAGTGTTTGCCGTCAGCTCCTTTGGCAACACGCAGGCGATTCTTACGGAAAAACATCTGCAACACTTGGGCTTGAAAAAAGGCGACTATCAGCTGCTCGCCATGGGCCCGACCCCGGCGCGCACCGCGGCGCTGGAGAAAAATATCGTGCAGGGCAGCTTGATGCCGCTGCCGTCGAATGTGCAGTTGGAAAACCGCAGCTATCGTTTGCTCGGCAACACCGCCGAGATCGTCGTCAACCCGATTGCCGGATTTGGTGTGCACGAAGAAAAAATCAAGAAAGAGCCAGATTTAATCAAGCGCGTGCTGCGCGCCTCGCTGCGCAGCTTGCAGCTATTGCAAAGCCATCCGCGCGACACGCTGAAGATTCTCATCGACTGGACCCGCGCCACCGAGAAAGACGCCGCCCGCTCGTTGGAACTGGCCAAGCCCGGCTTCAGCAAAAACGGCCTGCTCACCGACGAAGATTTGAGCATTGAATGGGGCTTCATCCAACAACAGACCAAGAAAACCAATGTGCCAGTTGCGATTGCTCATGATATGACGCTGTTAAAGGAAACCCAACGCGAGCTAGGAATGTAACCATGAAGATCGCCGAACAAGCCGCTATTATCACGGGCGCCGGCAGCGGCCTGGGCCGCGCCATGGCGATGGGACTCGCCGAAGCGGGCGCTAAAGTTGTCGTCGCCGACGTGCGCGCTGACGGTGCCAACGCGGTTCAGCAAGCGATCCGCGGCCAGGGCGGCACGGCGGAGACCTTTATCGCCGACTTGAGCCAGGAATTCGCCGCGCAGCAGTTGATCGACTTTTGCGCGCAGGAATTCGGCCGCGTCGATATCCTTATTAACAACGCCGGCCTGCGCATGGAGGTGCACCCCGACGGCGTCTATGAAGACTGGCGTTGTTTAATCCAGCGCCCGACCCACGAAGTCCCGATCGGCGATTGGGACTTGCTCATGGGCGTCAACCTGCGCGCCGTTTACCTCTGCACCCATTTCGCTCTGCCGCACATGATCAAACAAAAACACGGCGTGATCATGGGTATATCGTCCAATGCCGGCCACGAGGGTGTCGCCGGCAAGTGCGCCTACGTGGCGTCGAAACACGCCGTCGAAGGTTTGATGAAAACCGTCGCCAAGGAGATGCAGCCCCATGGCATCAGCGCCAACGCCATTCATCCCGGCGGCCGCGTCAACGTCGACGGCCGCGGCGGCCAAGAGCCGGAAGTGGTCGTGCCATTAGTGTTGCATCTGGCGCAAAAAGACGAGCCGACGATCACCGGCAAGGTCATCAAGGCTCAAGATTGGAACGCGGGAATTAGAAATTTGTAAAACGAGTCCGACAAACCAAGGAGAACAAAATGCGCACATTAGATTTATTGGCGAGCGACTCATCGCACCTGCCGTTTCTCTACGTCTTCAAAGAATCGAAGGTGATGGAAAAGTACGGCTTCGAAATCGACCTGCACATCGTCGGCGGCGCCAAGGCGCCGACCATGGCGCACCGCGCCAAGCTGGCGCTGGCCGGCGAGATCGATTTTCTGAGCGGCCTGCATCACGAGACCTACCGCGAGCGCGCCAAAGGCGAAAAACGCTTGACCTACCTCGCGCAGGCGCAAAACAATTGGGACGATCGCCTGGTCGTGCGTTCGGAAATCAAAACGGTTAACGATCTCAAGGGCAAAAAGATTGTCTGTCACTCGAAGGCGCCCTGCGTCTCCGGCAACCTGCGCGCGGTGTTGCTGGACTGTGGCCTGAAGCCGGAAGAGATCAACATGGACGTGATCGACGACACATCAGGCAAGTTTTTAGAATTCGTCGACGAAATCACTTCAGGCAAAGCCGTCGGCGCTTTGGTCGACATGCCTTTCGATCTCTACGGTATCAAAAAAGGCCTGCACGTGCTGACCCTCCCCGACCGCCCGGTGATTCACAACACCACACTGCTGGCGACCAGTGACTACATCAAAGAAAACCCGGAAACCGTCGACGCGTTCATCAAAGGCTTCATCGAAGCGCTGCACTTCTTCAAAACCAAGCCAGCCGAAGTCGTGCCGATCTTGAAGCGCAACCTATCGGCGCGCTACGGCCTACAAGACGACGAGTACTACGAACACCTGCAGCGCGAGTGGGCCAAGCTGCTTTCGAAAAAACCCTACCCGCTGCCCCAGGCGATTCAGAATGTTTATGATTTAGATGTTGGCAAGGACCCGAAAATGCGCCACATCGGCCCGATGGAGCCGTGGGATTTGCATTACCTGCGCAAGATCGACGACACCGGATTCATCGACAAGCTCTACGGCAACGCCGCGTGAACGACTACGGCGCGCTCTGAACTTTTTCTCGCCACAAACCGTCTCCGGGTAAACTGCGCAGGGGCGCCGCTTACCCGGCAGGCTGCCCCAACACCAACATCAGTTGGTTCAGGCGCTTCACGAACCCCGCTGGGTCTTCGAGTTGGCCGCCCTCGGCCAACAGCGACTGATCGAACAGGACTTTCGCCAGATCGGTAAAGCGCGTTTCGTCAGCCTCATTCTTGAGGCGCTGCACCAGCGGGTGATGCGGGTTGACTTCGAGAATCGGCTTGGAGGCGGGCACGTTTTGCCCCGCTGCCTTGAGCATGCGCTGCAAGTTGCCACCCATGTCGTGTTCGTCGGCCACTAGACACGCCGGTGAATCGGTCAGGCGCAGCGTGACGCGCACATCCTTGACGCCAGCGCCGAGCGCTTTCTTGATGCGCTCCAGCAGCGGTTTCGCTTCGCCCTCTTCTTTTTCCTGGGCCTTTTTCTCTTCTTCGTCCTCGAGCTTGCCCAGTTCGAGGCGTCCCTTCGCCACCGACTGCAACGGCTTGCCGTCGAACTCGGTGAGATGCTGCATGACCCATTCGTCGACGCGATCGGCCATCAGCAGCACCTCGACGCCCTTTTTGCGAAACACTTCCAAATGCGGGCTGTTCTTCGCGGCCGCGAACGTGTCGGCAGTAACGAAGTAAATCTTTTCCTGCTCCGGCTTCATGCGCCCGATGTAATCCGTCAGCGCCACATCCTGGGTTTCGGTATCCGCGTGGGTGGAAGCGAAACGCAGGAGCTTCGCGACGCGTTCGCGATTGGCGTAGTCTTCGCCGACGCCTTCCTTGATAACCCGGCCGAATTCCTTCCAGAACGTGGTGAATTTCTCCTTGTTGTTCTCGGCCAAGTCTTCGATCATCGACAGCACCCGCTTGACGTTGCCCGCGCGTATCGCTTCGATGTCCTTCGATTCCTGCAGGATTTCTCGCGAAACATTGAGCGGCAAGTCCGCCGAGTCGATCACGCCGCGGACAAACCTGAGATACACCGGCAGCAGCTGCTCGGCGTCGTCCATGATAAACACACGCTGCACGTACAATTTAATGCCGTGGCGGTGCGTGCGATCCCACAGATCGAACGGCGCCCGCGCGGGAATATAGAGCAACTGCGTGTATTCCTTGAGGCCTTCGACCTTGTTGTGCGAATACGCCAGCGGCGCTTCGAAATCGTGCGCCACATGCTTGTAGAACTCGTGATATTGCTCTTCGGTGATCTCGCTCTTGCTGCGTGCCCAGAGCGCGCTGGCCTGATTGACCGTCTCGTCCTTGCCCGTAGTCCGATAGACCGAGTTGTCCTTGTCCCACTCCTCCTGTTTCATCACGATCGGCACGATAATGTGATCCGAATACTTGCGCACGATGGCGCGCAGCCGATGGCCGTTGGCCAGATCGTCGTCGCCCGCGCGCAAGTAGAGCGTTACTTCCGTGCCGCGGGTGTCCTTGTCGACGACTTCCAACGTGTACTCGCCGCCGCCATCGGACTCCCAACGCACGCCGTGCTCCTTGGAAAGTCCAGCGCGGCGCGTCAGCACCGTCACCTTGTCGGCCACCACAAACGCCGAATAAAAGCCGACACCGAACTGGCCAATGAGATTGGCATCCTTCGCCTGGTCGCCGGTGAGACTATCGAAAAACTCGCGCGTGCCGGATTTGGCAATGGTGCCGATATTAGCAATGACTTCATCACGCGACATGCCGATGCCGTTATCGCTCACCGTCACGGTGCGCGCCTTGGGATCGAACGCCACGCGGATTTTTAGCTCGGCGTCGTTTTCCATCAGCGCCTTGTCGGTGAGCGCCTCGAAGCGCAGCTTGTCGGCGGCGTCGGACGCGTTGGAAATCAGTTCGCGCAAAAAAATCTCCTTGTTGCTGTACAAGGAGTGAATCATCAGATTGAGCAGTTGTTTGACTTCGGCCTGGAAGCCGTGGGTTTGCTTGGTGGAGGTTTCAGTCATCGCACGCCTTCGACATTATGAGTAGTCGCCCGACCCTCGCCATAAACCGCCGGCGCGGCGATTTGCCATAGATACATCATGTGCAGATCGCCGGCCGAGTCACGGTAGCTCTCGGTTATTTTCGCCGGCCAATCGCCCATGTCGAAAGTGTAGGAAACCACCCGCGCTCCGGGTCTAAGTTGATTGGCGAGCTGCGCCCGGGCGGCCTGATTGCCGTCGTAGGAAAGGTAGAGCGTCACGACGCTGGCGCCTGAAAGATCGGCGCTCAAGAAATCCTGCTGGCGAATCTCCACTAGCTTTTCCACTCCCTGCTTGCGGACGTTTTCGCGCGCCAACTTCACCAAACCCGCGTCGATCTCAAAACCAACAGCTTTGACGCCATACTTCTTCGCTGCGGCAATGACGATCCGGCCGTCGCCGGCGCCAAGATCATAGAGCACGTCGCCCTGCTTCACTTCGGCCAGTTTGAGCATGCGGTCGACGACGTCCTGCGGCGTCGGATCGTAGGGCGCCCACTGCCCTTCGCCGCGGACACGCCCGTCGCCAACCGGTGCCGCGATCGGTGGAGGCGGATAAGCACTGCCGCCCGAATAACTATAATAACCATAAACGTAGGGCGTGCTCACGATAATGCTTGGGTAGCCTACAATCGGCCAATGAGGGTAGCGCCAGGGTGGCGCATAGCTGAAATAAGCTTTGGGCAGGCGATAGTGCGGATAAGATGAATAGACAAACACACCACCGGGACGCGCGTAACTCACTGCCGGCGGAATATAAATTCGCGCGCCTTGGAAATAGGAAGACCGGGCACCCCATCCGGGAGTTCTCGCTGCGCCCACCGAGCTATAGGCAACGGGACCGCGACCGCGTTGCGAAGAAGCTTGCGCGATGTCGAACGAGACAACGAGAAGCATCAGCACGATGGCAACTGGATTCATCCAAACTCCCTCCTGGTCAAGAGTTAAAAAGTTCTCTGAGCTGAAGTCAATCCCGCGCCGACACCGCAAGCTGGCGCACCACCGGCGCGCACCAGGCAACTAGCAGCCCCAGTAAAACCACGGTCAAGCCCATGAGGGCCACGGTCGCCGGCGCGCCGATCCAGTGAGCGCTGACGCCCGCGGTCAGCGCGCCAATCGGCATCAAGCCGCGGTCGAGCATGTAGATGCTCATAACCCTGCCGCGCAAATGATCCGGCACGATGACTTGCAACATGGTGTTGGTGGTCGCCATATAAAAAATCTGAAAGGCGCCATTGGCGACCAGAAACACAATGGCCAGCGGAAACGAGGTCGTCCAGGAAAACAACATCATCGAAACCCCCAGGGCCACCAAACTCACCAGCAGCAAAACACCTTGCCGCTGCACCCGGCTTGAGAGCGTCGCCAAGATAAAGCCAGCCATCGTCGCGCCAAGCCCGGGAGCGGCGAGCAGCACACCGAGGCCTTCGGGACCGACCTGAAGCACGTCTTTTTGGAACACCGGCATGAGAGTCTGATAGGGCATCGCGATGATGCGCGGAATCAGCGCGCTGGTCATCAGAGCGAAGACCGCGGAGTTCGACCAAACGTATGACAAGCCTTCTTTCAGGTTGGCCCAGGCCGAAGAGCGCCGCGCATCGGCACAAGTCGGCGGCACGGTCATCAGATAAACCGAAATGAGCACGCCCGCATACGCAGCACCCTGAACGAAAAAATTGCCGGAAGGCCCGAACGCCGCAATCAACAAACCGCCCGCGGAGGGACCGATGATCTTGGTCATGTTGAACGCCGCTGAATTGAGCGCCACGGCGTTCATCAAATCTTCTTTCGGCACCAGCGTCGGCACCACGCTCTGGCGCACCGGGTCGACGAACGACCAGGCGATGGACGAAACCAGAGTAAAGACAAAGACGTGCCAGACATGGAGATAGCCCGAGGCCGCCAGAAAACCCATGCCTGCGGCCGTCAGCATCAAAAGACATTCCATCGCCAGGAGGATCTTGCGGCGGTCCATGCGATCGGCGATCACTCCGGCGATGGGGCTGACGACGAGGAAAGGCACTGCGCGCAGACCGTTCAGTAAGCCGAGCAGCACCGAAGAACCGGTTAGATCGTAGAGCAACCAGCCCAGGGTCACTTGCTGCACCCACTGCCCGGCGCTCATGAAAACCGTGCCGAACCAAAGATAGCGGTAGTTGATATGGCGCAGGGACGAAAACGTGCCGCCACGACGCTGCGCCGGGGCGCTCTCTTTCGGCCCGGCACGTTTGTCTGCAGTGCCCGTGCGGTGCTCAGCTATGTCGGCGCGTTCGTCCAATGCGGCGCTCCTTTGCGAGCGTCGACACGGCAACGGCACCGCGCTATTGATCTAGCGGCGGTGGAAAAATGACTGGATCGGCGCGCTTC
The DNA here is from genome assembly GCA_016874755.1 of Deltaproteobacteria bacterium. NCBI lineage: Bacteria > Pseudomonadati > Myxococcota > Myxococcia > Deltaproteobacteria bacterium. The sequence continues at coordinate 106,494 of VGTH01000016.1, forward strand.
GCTTAGTTCGCTCGGCTGACGAGAATAACATCGGCACGGCGAACAAAGCCAGGGGGATTGCCATGTTTCGAGCGCACTTCGAGCCACTCGCCCGAAGAACGCACGACATTGATGGTGGTGCCCTTGTCGATTTGCGAGACCACTTTGGAGGAGTTCACCGGCTCTTCGTGAACCGTTGTGGCGCGCACCGTCTCATAGGTTCCGGGCTCCCCGCCGCGGCGCGCCGGTGCCGGTTTGGCGGCCGGCGGAATCGGATCTGCCGCCCGAGCCACCGTCCTTGCGGGCGCCGGAGGATCCGGCTGACGCGGTGCCGGCCGGGCGGCCTGGGCAGCAGCCACTCGCGCCGCCGCCAGCCGCTCGGCTTCTTTTGCCGCCCCGGCCAACTTCTGTTGCGTCGCCGCCAGTTCCTTTTGATTCTCTTCGAGCTGGCTTTTCAAGTCGGCGATCTGCTTGCCGCTGTCCGCGGTATCGTGCTGCACTTTGGCAAGCTGCTCTTCGAGCAACTTGATCTTTTGCTCTTTGGCCTGCATGTCCTTCATCTGCTCTTGCATCGATTGCAGCAAGTCGTTGCGCTGCAAATAGCCACCGGCGAAAAACCCCGCGAGAGCCGACAATAGGACCCCGGCCACCCATAACCATTTTGAGCTCTTTGGCATACGCTGGATGTCTCCTGTCAGAGTAGTTGGTTCGCGCAAATCATCTTCTCTAGACCATTGAAACGAGGAAACCTGCGGCGACAAGAACCCGTTGCAATAGGGACATTGCTCAGCCGCGACCGGCACGCTGTTGGCACAGTGTGGACAGAGCCGAGTGCCACTGGCAGAACCCACCAACAACCGGCTACCGTCTTGGGCACAGAAATGCATGTTGTCCGGATATTCAGCGGAACAATCGGGGCAGTGCTTCATGACCGCATTGTCAATCCGAAAACTGCCACGGTCAAGAGCAAAGCTGTAGGAGTTTACACGGTGAGGCGAACTCGTCAAGGCAAATTCATCTTGCCGCCGGCGCGGCCTTGGGCTATAGATCGCATAGAGGGAAATGGACCCATGACCCTAATCATCAGCGAACCGCAGACGCGCAAGCTCATCGATATGCCGGCTGCCGTAAAATTGGTCGAGCAAATCTTTCGTGCGCGTGCCGCCGGCAAGACGCGCAACGTGCCGCGCCGCCGTCTCAAGGGCAGCCAAAAACAGCTCAACATGATGGCTGCTTGGAGCGCCGAGTCCGATCTCATCTGTCTGCGCTCCTATGCTGCCGGTGCCAACATCATCACCCTCTTCGATGGCGGCAAAGGCGGTGCCAAGGGCGGCATCGCGGCGATCGTCAACATGGGATTTCTGAGCAGCTTGCGCACCGGCGCCGCCAGCGGCGTTGCCGCGAAATATCTCGCCCCGGCAAGTAGCAAAGTATTGGGCGTCATTGGTCCCGGCTGGCAGGCGACGTTTCAGGTGGAGGCCATCGCCGAAACCTGCGATATCGAGCAAGTGGTGGTCTGGGGCCGTACGCCGAAGCGGCGCAACGACTTCATCAAGCAAATGAGCAAAATCGTCAAAGCCGACTGGAAGGAAGTCGACACCATCGACGAGGTCGAGAGCGTATCGGATATTCTCGTGGTGTCGACCGATTCGTCAACGCCGGTGGCCACCGGCAATAGCCTCAAGAACAACGTGCTGGTCGCCTCCATCGGCGCCAACTCAACGGTCAAACACGAAGTGTCGCAGAACTTGATACGGCGCATGGACTACATCGTCGTCGACGACGTCGCCGCCGCCAAAGCCGACAGCGGCGATCTGGTCGAAGCCTGCCAAACCAGCATCGGCCGCTGGGAGGATATTGTCCCGCTGGAAAAAGTCATCGCCGAGGGTGTGCCGCAGCCGCGGCCGAAGCGAATCTTCTTTCAGTCCAACGGCATCGCCGACGAAGACTTGGCCGTCGGCAAGTACGTCGTCGATCAAGCCAAGCGAAAAAAGATCAAGCTAAAGATTGTGACCGAGATCTAAAGACCGAACGCAATCATCTCTCGCAACGGCGCAAAGGACGCCAAGTTCGGATGTTCAATTCTTCTTTGCGGTCTTTGCGCCTTTGCGCGAGAAAATTCGAGTCATAGTATGGCAAAATACCACGGCGAACTCGGCCTCCAATTCGTCATGCATCTCGCGAACCATTACACCCTGCGCGATCTTGTGCGTTTGGCGCAACTCGGTCACGATAAAGGATTTTCGCAAATCTGGGTCAACGACAATGTGCGTTATCGCAATCAGATGGTCGTGCTGGCGGCGATCGCCTCGCACGTGCCCATTCGCCTCGGTACAGCGATCATGGTGCCCTACTTTCACAATCCGTTGGATATCGCGGATGCCTTTGGCGCGCTCTCCGAGCTATGCGAAGGCCAGGAGATCAGCGTCGGCGTCGCCCGCGGCGATCTCGGCCAATCGCCGCAGCATGTCCAGCCGCTCAAGCCCATCGCCATGGTGCGCGAAACCGTGCAGCTTTTGCGGCGGGCTTTGCATGGCGAAGAATTCGCCTACGCAGACTATCCTTTCTTAATTGATTTCTACCGCCTCAATCCCAAAGGCAAATTCAAGCTCGCGTTCGAACCCCAAAGCACTTTTAAATTCTACGGCGGCGGCAATGGTCCGCAGGCGTTACGCATGTGCGGCCGAGTGATGGACGGCTTGATCAGCTCCGGAACTTACATTCCAATGCTGAAGGCTGGCCGACAGAAAGGCATGCTCGAAACCGCAGAAAGCGCCGCTGCGGCATCAGGCAAAAAGCTGCGCAAGATCTGCGAGCTCAACGTATCGATCGCCAAAACGCACGACGACGCCATGAATTTCCCGCGCCGCCAGGTGGCGCACTCGATATTGCAGTGGGAAGCGTTAGGTTTTACGCCCGAAGAGTACGCCCGCATGGGCGTGCAGAGAGAGCAGGTCTTGAAGTTGAGAGACGCGTTTGAGTCCGGCGCCACGGTCGAACAAGCGTCAACCCTGGTCAGCGATCACATGGTGCGCTGTTACTACGCCGCCGGTACGCCCGAAGAAGTGCGCGACCAAATCATCGAGCTCACTGGCGCCGCCGGCGAGCTTGGTTACGACCACGTGGCCTTCGCCAAGCTCGGGCCGGACTACGAAGAAGCCATTAACCTGTTAGCAAACCAAGTCGTGCCGGCGCTGCGTTAAGCCATCAGTTCCGCTGGCTTGAACGTTTGGAACGGCTTGAGCGGCTGGAACCGCAACCCCTCAGGGTTTGACAAACTTCAAAACAAAGCGATCGCTACGAATGACTATCGCGCTGTGCCTGGTCCACGTCGTGACGCAACAGATTCCAGATTTCATCGACGCAGCGGCCGAATTCGGGCGTGCGCGTGCTTTGCATGGTGCGCGGCCGCGGGATATCGACTGTGATGATCTTTTTGACCATGGCGGGCGCCGCGCTAAGCACCGCGATGCGGTCACAGAGCATCACCGCTTCGTCAAGATTGTGGGTAACGAGAATGACGGTTTTCCTTTCCTGCTCCCAAATGCGCAAGAGCTCTTCGCGCATCAATAAGCGCGTCTGGGCATCGAGATTAGCGAACGGCTCGTCCATCAGAATGACTTCGGGATCGTTGGCGAGCGCGCGAGCGATGGCCACCTTCTGCTTCATGCCGCCAGATAATTCGTAGGGCCGCGAGTTAGCAAAATCGCCGAGCTTGACGAGATCGAGAAAAGCTTTGCTGACCCGCTTCAAAACCGACGGCTGCTCCAGGCGAAATTCATCGCCCAGCGGCACGTTCTCTTCCACAGTGCGCCAGGGCATCAACGCCGACTCCTGAAACACCATGGCGACCATGGATTTGGTGCGCTGCTCGCCGTCAAAGCGCACCGAGCCAAGGGTCGGCGTCTCTAGCCCCGCGATGATTTGCAACAACGTCGTCTTGCCGCAACCGGTCGGGCCGATGACGCCGAAAAACTCACGGTCATTCACATCGAAACTGATCCCGCCAAGCGCCCGGGTTGCGCCATGCGAGGTTTCGAAGTGCTTGCTAACAGCGTGAATCAGGACTTTCATAGTCGCGCGTTCGCGCACCCGTTTCGGGTTTCGAGTTTTAACCCGAAACCCAAGACTCGAAACCCGGAACATTCCTACCCGAGAAAGTCTTCCAGCTTCACATTCACCAACCCCTGCGGTTTCACCGGTTCGAAATAATTACGCAGCTCCTCGGTCAGCGCCGGGCCCTTGGTGGCGTCGATCAGCATCTTGGAACCAATGCGCGGGTGAAACCCCATGTGCGCGCCGGTGATCGGTAAGAGCTCGGCCG